>JAFMQT010000031.1:9620-17593 GCA_017354515.1 Nocardia sp.
GGCATCCGGACGTGGAATTCGCCACCGCCGTCGGCCATCGCACACCGGCCGGGGTCACCGCCCTGGTGGCGTATGTGAAAACGCGTCCCGGCGCCGAGGTGACCGCGTCCGTGCTGCGCGGCCACCTGGCCGATCTGGTGCCGAATTACATGGTGCCGCAGTCGATCATGATGCTGGACGCCATCCCGCTGACCCCGGTCGGCAAACTGGACCGCAGTGCGTTGCCGGAGCCGGTGTTCGCCGGCGAACACGCCTACCGCGAACCCACCGGTCCGGTCGAGACCGCGCTGTGCGCGGCATTCGCCGAGGTGCTCGGGGTCGAGCAGGTCGGCGCCGACGACGGCTTCTTCGATCTGGGCGGCAATTCGCTGCTGGCCACCAAGGTGGTCGCGCACCTGCGCGGTGCGGGATTCGAGTTGCCGGTCGCGCTGCTGTTCGGCGAATCCACCCCCGCGGCCCTGGCTCGCCACCTGAGCGGCCCGGACACCGAGGCGGCGGCGGTCACCCTGCGGCCGGTACTGCCGATTCGCCCCGCCGCCGAGTCGGGCCCGGCGCCGCTGTTCTGTGTCCACCCGGCCATCGGGCTGTCCTGGTGCTATGCGGGCCTGTCGGCGCATCTGCCGGGCGAGTGCCCGATCTACGGCCTGCAGGCTCCGCACATCACCGGAGAGGTGCAACACGACACCATCACCGAAACCGCGAAAGCATATGTGGCCCACATCCGTTCGATTCAGCCACACGGTCCTTACCAACTGCTCGGCTGGTCGCTGGGTGGCCTGATCGCCCATGAGATCGCGGTGCTGCTGCAGCGCGACGGTGAACGGGTGGCGATGCTGGCCATGATGGACAGCTACCAGCTGGCCGACCGATGGCTCGATATCGCGGTACCGACGGTGGCCGAGATCCTGGCCGAATTCGGCGGTGAACTCGGTGTTCTGGATCCGGAGATCACCCTGGACGATGCCGCCGACCTGCTGTGCGGGCAGCCGGGACCGTTCGCGGGGCTGACGGCCGACCATCTGCGCCGGTTGTATGCCGGCTACACCCACGGCACCGTCCTGGCGAATACCTTCCGGCCCCGGAGATTCGACGGTGACCTGCTGTTCTTCAGCGCCGCGGACGATGAGTCCAATCTCGCCGACCCCGAGCGCCGCGCGCACGCGTGGGCGCCGTATGTCAGCGGGACGATTCACGAGCACCCGGTGCGCTGCCGGCACTCGGAGATGGCCACACCGCGATCACTGGAGGTGATCGGTCCGGTGCTGCGCGAGCGTCTGGAAACCATCCGTGATGACAGCTGAGAGGGAGGGCACACAGTGAGCCTGGCGGTCGAGGTCACCGGCCTGGTGAAGAACTACGGCAAGGTCCGAGTCCTGGACGGGATCGACCTGAACATCCCGTCCGGGACGGTGATGGGGCTGCTGGGCCCCAACGGCGCCGGTAAGACCACCACCGTCCGAATCGTCACCACCCTGCTGAGGCCGACCGCGGGGACCGTCCGCGTCACCGGGGTGGATGTGGTGCGTGATCCGGCTCGGGCACGCCGCTGCATCGGCCTGTCGGGGCAATACGCGGCCGTCGACGCGAACCTGTCCGGATTCGAGAATCTGCGCATGGTGGCCCGGCTCTACGGCATGAGCCACAAACAGGCGGCCGAACGTGCCGCCGAACTGCTCAGCGCCCTCGGACTGGAGCGGGCGGCCGGGCGCCGTGCGGGCACCTACTCGGGCGGGATGGCGCGCCGCCTGGATCTGGCCGGTGCGCTGGTGGCCCGTCCGGCGGTGGTGGTGCTGGACGAGCCGACCACCGGGCTGGATCCGCGTGGACGCCTGGATATGTGGAAGGTGATCGGTGATCTGGTCGACGACGGCACCACCGTCCTGTTGACCACCCAGTACCTCGAGGAAGCCGATCAGCTGGCCGACCGGATCACCGTGATCGATCGTGGTGAGGTCATCGCGCGCGGTTCGGCGGACGAACTCAAGACATCGATCGGCGGCGACCGGCTCACCGTGACGCTGGCCCCCGGTCAGGAACCGGCTCCGGCGAACGAGGTGCTGTCGGCTGTCGGTCTCGGTGAACCGATCCACGATCCGGGAACGGCCGAGGTATCGATCGTGGTCGCCGAGGGCACCCGCACGATGGTCGAAGCGCTGCGCCGCCTCGACGACGCGGGTGTGTGCGTGGTGGACGCCGTGGTCCACCGGCCCAGTCTCGACGATGTATTCCTGTCCCTGACCGGAGCGCCGGCGACCGCCGGGGAATCCACGGACGAGCCCGAGGGCGAATCCGAATCCGGCGAAGCAGACCCGGGCGAGTCAGAATCCGGCGAAACAAAATCCGGCGAATCAGAATCCGGCGAGGCCGAAACCGATGATGTAGCAGAGGAGATCATGTCGTGAGTACCGCGGATATTGCGGTCGCCGAGCAGGATTCGGACCGGAAGGATTCGGCTGGTAAGTCCGGTGCTGGTAAGTCCGGAAAGTCCGCGCCGGGCAAGTCGGCGGCGGGCAAGTCGGCGGCGGGTAAGGCTTCGCCGAAGCAGGCCGACGGCGCACCGCAACCGGATTCCGCGGTGACCGGATCCGCTGAAACGGATGCGGCGCAGAAGGTTTCGGCAGGAGAGACGGCCGCGCCCGGCATCGCGCAGATCCCCGCCGCGGTCCGGGTCTTTCGCGACAGCGCCATCATCGCCTACCGCAATCTGCTGACCATCCTGCGGGTGCCGACCCTGCTGGTTACCGCTACCATCCAGCCGCTGATGTTCGTGTTCCTGTTCGCGTATATCTTCGGCGCCTCTCTGGGGGGCGATCAGTATCGCGAATTCCTGCTCGCGGGAATCTTCACCCAGACGGTGGCATTCAACGCCGCCTTCACCACCGTCGGCCTGGCCAACGATCTGCAGAAGGGCATCATCGACCGGATGCGGACCCTGCCCATGTCGCGGATGGCGGTGCTGATGGGCCGCACGCTGTCCGACACCGCGGTGAACGTGCTCGCGGTCGCGGTGATGGTGGGGTGCGGGTACGTGGTCGGCTGGCGGATCAACGGGTCGATCGGCGACGCGGTCCTGGCCTTCGCGGTCCTGCTGCTGTTCGCGTTCGCGATGTCATGGGTGGGCGCGCTCACCGGTCTGCTGTCACCGACGGTCGAGGTGGCGCAGAGTGTGGGGCTCATCTGGATGTTCCCGTTGACGTTCATCTCCTCGGCGTTCATTTCGGCCGAAACGCTGCCGGGCCCGCTGCGCGCGATCGCTCGCTGGAATCCGATTACCGCGGTCTCGGCAGCTGGGCGGAAGCTGTTCGGCAACGGTTCGCCGCCGTCCTTCGGCACCCCGCACGGCTGGCCCGCCGAGCACTGCGTCGAATACGCGGTCGTGTGCTCGGTGGTCATTCTGGCGCTCGCGGTACCGGCGGCACTGCTGCGCTACCGCAAGGTCGCCAGCCACTGAACACACCGCGCAGACGATAGGTCCCCCTCGTCCTCGGACGAGGGGGACCTGTCGTCTGCCCGCTCAGCGGCCCCGGCGGGTCTTCAGCAGGTCCATGCGTTCCTTGAGCAGCTCCTCGAGCTCCTCCTTGGAGCGGCGTTCGAGCAGCATGTCCCAGTGCGTACGCGGCGGCTTGACCTTCTTGGGTTCCTGGGTGGTGCCCTCGATCAGCACACCCTCCTGACCGTTGCGGCACAGCCATGTGGGCGGGATCTCGGCCTCGTCCGCGAACGGGACATCGAATTCCTCGCCGCTGTCGGTCCGGTATCGGGCGACCCGCCGCGGCGCCAGGTCGTGGTCGCGGTCGGTCTCGTAGCTCACCGCTCCGAGCCGGCTACCTCGGAGTACGCGATCTGCCATGTGTGCGGTCCTCTCTGGCCTGTCGGCTGCGCTATCTCTGCGATCGCTGTCTGTGCGATCTCGAATTGTGGTACTGAACTTTCAACGTGCCAGCGGCGGGATCGGTTCCCGATGACGCCCAACCGCGATATCCTACCCGTTTATCTCGAGCCGATATCCGTGCCGTGCGGGACCCGCCGTAGATGATCTCGAGCTGCGCACGTCCTCGACCCGGACTAGTGTGTCCGGTCATGTCGCGCCGTCTGCTGTCATCGTGTTCGTGGTGCGGACGGGAGATCGCCGATGCGGAGATCGGCCGCCGCCGCCGATACTGCCGGCAATCCTGCCGCCAGCGTGCCTACGAACATCGAAAGGGCCTGGCGGGCACCGGAATTCCCGAGGACTCGGTAGTTCTCAGTGCTCAGGAGGCCGCCGATCTCGCCGACCGCTGGTTCGCCGTGCGGTGCGCCGCGGAGGATGTCGCCACCGCCGTCGCCGAGGACGCCGACCACGCCGAACTGGCCGAATTGACCGATCGGCTGGTGGGTTTGGCGAAAGACGCCGAGCGGCTGCGCTAGCGGAACGAGTCGCGCCATCGCCTCAGCCGACCCGCCGATAGGTGGTTCCGCGTCGATCGGCGGCCCACGGGCGGCGGCTCAGCTGGGTATCTGTCGCCTCGATCACATCCTCGACGGTGATCTGCAGCAGACCCGGATCGGGCTTGTCGCCATCGCGGTCGCCGGTATGCCCGGCCCACAGCGCGATATGCCGCCCCGACAGATGCGGGGGCGGACCGCTGTGGCTGGGTGCGGTGGGACCGAACAGCACCACGGTGCGGGTGCCGAACGCCGTGGCAAGATGCGCGACCGCGGTATCGCCACACACTACGAGCGCCGCCTCGGCGAGCGTCGCGGACAGTTCGATCAGATTCTGCGATCCGGCCAGCACACGGTCGGGGGACAAGCCCGCGCGTGCCGCGATACCGAGTGCGACATCACGTTCGAACTGGTCGCCCGTGACCACCACGTCCCGGCCCTGGACCAGCAGGTGACGGATCACCGCGGCGAACCGCTCCGGCGGCCAGCGTCGTGCCGCGGCGCCGGCGCCGATATGCACCACGACCGCGTCCCGGTGACTGGTGGTGGCCACCGGCGGAACCAGGCCGAGATTGCGGCGGTCGGCCTTGATCCCGGCCGATTCCAGCAGATGACACCACCGGTCGATATCGTGCATCTCCGGCCGCCACTCCGGGCCCTCGACGTCCGGGAACGCCGGGTTCCGGTAGCTGAGGATGTGGTCGGGCTCGATCCGCGCCAGCTCCACGAGACCGTCGGCGCCCGGGCCGTGCAGATTGACCGCCAGTTCGGGAGGGGGGCCGTCCCAGCGCAGGGTGCGGGCGTCGGTGGTGGGCAGCATCTCGTCCACCGAGGTGATCAGATCGACGATCGGTTTGAGCCGGTGGGGTGCGGCGAGCACGATCCGATCGCCCGGTCTGGCTCGGCGCAGCGCACGCAGAGCCGGGACCGCGGTGAGAAGATCACCGAGCCCGCGCGCGCGCAGCACGAGTACAACCGCCACCCTCAACTCCTAGCCAATCACCAAGCGATCCAGCAGTCCCAACTCCACTCGTTCGACATCGAATCAATCGATGTGTCCGGAGAGAATCACCTGAAAATGACTACCCGGCTCACGCCGACCCGAAACGCGAAATCACATTCGAGTGAGACATCTGTCGCGCACGCCAGGGTGGACGATGTGGGGTCTGGAACCCGTCCTGGCGGCGGTCACGAGAAGTCCCCCGATTAGTCTGGGCCGCATGACAATCGTCTACAACCTGGTGGTCGTCACCCACCTGCTGGGACTGGCCGCGATCATCGGTGGTTACGCGGTCTCGCGACCGGATGTGTCGCCGGTCATGCTGTGGGGTGCGCGCGCCCAGATACTCACGGGTCTGATCCTGGTCGCTCTCGCCGAGGGGATCGACTCCCTCGGCAAGGATCTGAACATGACCAAGATCGTGATCAAACTGGTGATCGCGGTCATCGTCGCGGGGCTGGCCGAGGTCGCTCACGCCGACGCCAGGCGCGGTAAGCAGATCGCCTGGATGGGCGATGCCGCCGGCGGTCTCGCCATCGTCAACGTGTGCGTGGCGGTGTTGTGGACCTGAGGCGTCGCGGACCGGGTATGGGTCCGCCGCGCTGATCAGAGCTTCTCGAGTTCCGGGGCCGCGATCTGTTCCGGGAATACGAAGCGGCGCAGCGCCCAGTACCGGAACACCATCGCCAGCAGCACGCCCAGAATCTGGCCGGTGAGGAAGTTCGACACCGCCTGGGTGAAGGCACTCACATTCGGCACCCGGATGTGGAAGATGTAGAGCGCCACCGCCTGCGGGATGATCGTCACCACCACGGCGAGTGCGCTGACGGCGAAGAACAATGCCGCTTCGTGGTGGCGCCGCCGCCCGCCGCGGCTGGCGAACGACCACTCCCGGTTCAGGATGTAGGACACGATCGTCGCGATCAGCACGCCGATGGCGCGTGCGGTGACCGGTTTGTCCTGCAGCACAGTCAGTTTCAGTGCGTACACCACTCCGGTATCGACGAACCACGTGGTCGCGCCGACCGCCGCGAATTTCAGTACCTCCGCGTGCGACAGCAGCAGCAACCGCCAGCTGGGAGGCACGCGCTCCCATCCACCCCGCATCCATGACACGGACCCCACCTTAGCCCGGAATGCCCGCGCCCGCTCACACCGAATTCACGTGTCCAGCCGATCCAGCGGGCCCGGTGGGGGAGCGGGCCCGGCTGCGGAGGACCGGTTCCGGATCGCCGAATTGTGGTGGGTGGTAGATCATCTCGGCGAATGTTCGTTGCGTCGTCCAGGTTGTGCGCTTGATGACTCCCGGCGTCGGCCGTCGTAGATGGTGCGCTTACGTGAGTGGGAGTCCGCAGAGCAATTGTAGTACTATCCGGATATGCGTATTAATGTATGAATGAGCCGTGTTGAATCGTTCATCGACCCCTGAGGTGTGGAGAATGCTTACGGTCGAGAGCATGGAATTGCACGGGGTTCATCACGTCGCGATCATCGCGTCGGACTATGAGCGGTCGAAGGCGTTCTACACCGACATTCTGGGGCTGCGGGTGATCGCGGAGAACTACCGGGCCGAACGTCGTTCCTGGAAGCTCGATCTCGCGGTGCCGGGGGGTGTCCGGCTGGAGTTGTTCTCGTTTCCGGATTCGCCGGCGCGTCCGTCGCGGCCGGAGGCGTGCGGTCTGCGGCATCTGGCGTTCGCGGTCGACGACGTGGCCGCGGCGCTGGCGGAGCTGTGGGGCAGGGGAGTGGTCGTCGAAGAGGTCCGCGTGGACGAATTCACCGGGCGCCGTTTCGGTTTCTTCCTCGATCCGGACGATCTGCCGCTCGAGTTATACGAGAGCTGACGGGAGCGTGGTGGGTGTTCGTTACGCCTGCCGTGAGTCAACTAGGAAATGGGCATATGCGCACTGACGCATCTATTAACGTACCTACCGTGTCCAACACAGCGAACTAATCTCACCTACCAAGACCAGCAATGATGTGCTCGAGCAGGATGCTGGGGGAGGGCTGTCCGGGCGCGTTGTGACGGCTGCCATACGATGACTGAATGACCAAAGTGTTGCTCAACACATCAGCCGGGGACATCACCCTGGAACTGGACGAGACGAAGGCTCCGCAGACGGTCGCGAACTTCGTGGACTATGTGAAGTCGGGTCACTACAACGGGACGATCTTCCACCGTGTGATCCCGGGTTTCATGGTCCAGGGCGGCGGTCTGACCGAGGATATGCAGCAGAAGCCGGCACCGAATCAGGTGCAGAACGAGGCGAACAACGGTCTGCGCAACGACAAGTACACCGTCGCGATGGCTCGTACCTCGGATCCGCATTCGGCGAGTGCGCAGTTCTTCATCAATGTGTCCGACAACGCGTTCCTGAACTATCCGGGCCAGGACGGCTGGGGTTACGCGGTGTTCGGCCGGGTGGTGGACGGGACCGGTGTCGTCGACCGGATCGAGGGTGTGCCGACCGGTTCGAAGGCCGGCCATCAGGATGTGCCGGCCGAGGCGATCACCATCACCTCTGCTCAACTGGTCTGAGGCCGTAAC
>JAFMQT010000557.1:0-471 GCA_017354515.1 Nocardia sp.
CGTCTTCGCTGTGCATCCGGTGCCGCCATGGCCCCGGGAACCGGGCGACTGGCTGCGCGAGATGGAACTGCTTCGGCAGATGCTGCGCAAGATTCCCGCGTCCGACGGGCCGATACTCGTGGCCGGAGACTTCAATGCCACCGCCGACCACCGCCCGTATCGGGCGCTGCTGGACGGCTGCTATCAGGACGCGGCCATAGCGGCCGGTGCCGGAATCCTGCCCACCTGGCCCGCCGACCGCCGGTGCCCGCCGTGCATCGCAATTGACCACATTCTGCTGCGCGACGCCGTCGCCCATCGGGTGCGTACCGTGGCGCTGCCGGGTTCGGACCACCGCGGTATCTGGGCCGAGATCACGGTGTGAAATCCGCCGGGGACATGCGGTCACACCGCGGCGACACCACGCACACGCGGGATTCGGCGTCCCAGGAACTAAACTGGAAGGCGGATCGAACCGGATCCGCGCGGTGC
>JAFMQT010000557.1:481-2857 GCA_017354515.1 Nocardia sp.
GGTGCGGGCTGCCCGCACACCGCGCGACCCGATGGTGAACGAGGAGGTGGGGCCGATGTCGAGCACGGAGCAGCGGCGCCTCGAGGTCCTGCGCGCGATCGTCGCGGACTACATCGCGACCAAGGAGCCGATCGGGTCGAAAACGCTGGTGGACAAGCACAATCTGGGTGTGTCCAGCGCTACGGTACGCAACGATATGGCGGTGCTGGAGGCCGAGGGGTACATCACCCAGCCGCACACCAGTTCCGGCCGCATTCCCACCGATAAGGGATACCGGCAGTTCGTCGACAACATCGCCGAGGTCAAGCCGCTGTCGAATGCCGAGCGGCGCGCGATCATGGACTTCCTGGACGGCGGCGTCGACCTCGACGATGTGCTGCGGCGCGGGGTCCGGTTGCTGGCCCAGCTGACCCGGCAGGTCGCGATGGTGCAGTATCCGACGGTGTCGGCGTCCACCGTGCGGCACCTGGAAGTGGTGGCGCTCAATCCGGCGCGCCTGTTGCTGGTCGTGATCACCGATACCGGCCGGGTCGATCAGCGGCTGGTCGAACTCGGCGACGTCATCGACGACGAGGATCTGGCGGCGCTGCGCGGAATGCTCGGCAAGGCGATGGACGGTAAGCGACTGGCCGCGGCATCGAGTGAGGTGGCCGCACTTCCGGAGACGGCTCCGGCCCGGCTGCGCGATGTGCTCGTCCGGGTATCGACTGTCCTGGTGGAGACCCTGGTCGAACATCCCGAGGAACGCCTGGTGCTGGGCGGTACCGCCAATCTCACCCGCAATGCCGGCGATTTCGGCTTCCCGGGTTCGCTGCGCGCGGTGCTCGAGGCACTCGAGGAGCAGGTGGTCGTGCTGAAACTGCTTGCCGCCTCACAGCATCCGGGCACGGTCACGGTGCAGATCGGCGAGGAGACCCGGCTCGAGCAGATGCGTGGAACCTCGGTGGTTTCGACCGGGTACGGTATGGCGGGCGCCGTGCTGGGTGGTATGGGGGTGGTCGGCCCGACCCGGATGGACTATCCCGGCACCATCGCCTCGGTAGCCGCCGTCGCCCGCTATATCGGCGAGGTGCTCTCGGAACGATGAGCCCATCGGGTGATCACCGTCGGGGGAACTGTAGGTTGGACCGGTTGGCGACCACGCACATCGGTTGGGGATAGTGGACATGGCAGCATCGGCTGCGAGCAGGGATGCTGAACGAGACCATTCGGAACAGGACTAGAGACTCACGTGGCACGGGACTACTACGGAATCCTCGGTGTCGGGCAGAACGCGTCCGACCAGGAGATCAAGCGCGCCTACCGCAAATTGGCCCGGGAACTGCACCCCGATGTGAATCCGGACCCGGAGGCACAGGAGCGGTTCCGCGAGGTTTCCGCCGCCTATGAGGTTCTCACCGACGCCGAGAAGCGCCGCATCGTCGACATGGGCGGCGATCCGCTGGAGACCGCCGGCGCCGGTGGTTTCTCCGGCGCCGGATTCGGCGGCCTGGGTGATGTGTTCGAAGCCTTCTTCGGCGGGATGAACGCCTCCGCCGGCGGTTCGCGTAAACCGCGCGGCCGGGTGCAGCCGGGTGCGGATTCCCTACTGCGGACGCGGTTGTCGCTGGCCGAATGCGCGGTCGGGGTCACCAAACATCTGACCGTCGATACCGCGGTGCTGTGCGATGTTTGCCAGGGGTCCGGCGCCAACGGCAAATCCAAGCCGGTGCGCTGCGAGACCTGCGGCGGCGCCGGTGAGGTGCAGACCGTGCAGCGGTCGTTCCTCGGCCAGGTGATGACCTCGCGCCCGTGCCCCACCTGCCGCGGCGCCGGCGAGACGATCCCGGATCCGTGCCGCAAATGTGGTGGCGACGGCCGGGTGCGCTCACGCCGCGAGGTCGCCGCACCGATTCCGGCCGGGGTGGCCGGCGGTATGCGGGTGCGCCTGGCCGCCCAGGGCGAGATCGGGCCCGGCGGCGGGCCGTCCGGCGATCTGTATGTCGAGATCGTCGAACAGCCGCACGACACCTTCGTGCGCGATGGTGACGATCTGCACTGCACGGTGCGGGTGCCGATGGTCGACGCCGCGCTGGGGACCACGGTGATCGTCGACACCATTCTCGACGGGCCGACCGAATTGACCATCGCCGCGGGCACGCAGCCCGGGGAGGCCTCGGTGCTGCGCGGGCACGGGATGCCCAAACTGCGTTCGAGTTCGCGCGGTGATCTGGTGGCCCACCTCGATATCGTCATCCCGACGAAGCTGGACAGTAAGCAGACCGATCTGTTGCGCAAGTATCAGGCGTTGCGGGGCGGCGAGCACACCGAGGTGCTCTCGGCGCAATCCGAGCACAACAGCGGGCTGTTCGCGAGGCTGCGAGCATCGTTCAGCGG
>JAFMQT010000212.1 GCA_017354515.1 Nocardia sp.
AGATTCAGCCCGGCGCCCACCGCCGCGCCGCCGACCGCCGCCACTGTCGGCAATACGCAGTTGGCGACCGCGAGGAAGCCGCCGTAGATCCGGCGCAGGCCTTCCTCGGCGGCCGCACCGAGCGCACTGAGATCGGCTCCCGCGCAGAACGCCGGCGGTGCCCCGGTCACCACCACCGCATGCACCGCCGGATCCCGTTCGGCGTCGGCGATCGCCCCCGCCAGATCCTCGGAAAGCTTCAGCGTCAACGCGTTTCGACGATCCGGATCCGATACCGTCACCACCGCGACCGCCGCGCGCCGCTCCACCGTGATCTCAACCATGCCGGTCATCGTAACCAGGCCCGGAAAGGCGACACCGCGCTCACACGGGCCGCACCGGTACGACCTCGGTGCGGGCGACCGCCCGATCGCGAGCATCGGCCAACCGGGTGCGGCGCGGATCGGCCATGTAGCCGTCGAACCCGTCCTGTGCGGTCCACTGCAGCAGCTGGATCTCGACCGGACGCCCGTCGAGGCCGTCGGCCCTGGAGCGCTGCAGAACCTGCCCGCCATGCTCGCCGACGAGGGCGAGTACCGCGTCTTCGTAATCGCTCAGCGCGCGCTCCATCCCCGGATGAGCCCACAGGAACACATACATCTGCCGCATGCACAGAGCATCTCATCGCGAGCAGCCACAGGATAACGATTGATGCGAAAGCAACCTTCGGGCGAACAGTGATTGAATTTCCGACCGGGCAATCGCGGCGCGCACGCCGATCTCCCGCTGCGACGGCCTCCGAGCGCCTATCGTGGAGATATGGGATTTCGAGCGTACGGTCCGGGTGATGTCGTCGTCTTCCCGAAGGGGCCGCTGAACGGTATCTGTGCTGTTGTGCGGGAAGTGGATTCGCACCGCAGCAAACTTCGACTGGACTTCCGGGAAGGTATCGTCCACCACGAAGGCAATGTCCTGCGCGAGCGCCGCCACACCGTCACCGTCGGATTCGACGAGATCGAACTGATGTAGCGGGCCCGAGTCAGGGGCGCGAGGCGAGCATGTCTCGTACCGTCGATATATGGCGACTCTCACCTATCCGGACCCGGAACTGAGCGATGGTGTCATGAGCCTGCGCGCCTGGACGCGCGGCGATCACGAACAGCGGCTGGCCGGTTTCAGCGATCCACTGTGCCAACGGTTTTCGTGGCCGCACCTCGAACCGTTCACCGAGAGGCATCAGCTCGAGTGGGTGTATAAGCAGCAGGAGGAAGCGCGGCTGCGCGGGGAGGAGATCGGGTTCGCGATCGTCGACGCGACCGAACCCGATCTGGTGTGGGGCGGGTGTTCGATCTATGACGTGAACCCCGATCAGGGGCGCGCGGGGATCGGTTACTGGCTCGCCGGCCACGCCCGCGGGCACGGTATCGCCACGCGGGCGGTGCGCGAGCTGTCACGCTGGACGTTCGCCGAACTTCCGATCGCGCGTCTCGAGTTGACCTGCGCTCCGGACAATCTGGCCTCGCAGCGGGTGGCCGAACGGTGCGGGTTCACCTGGGAGGGAGTATTGCGCTCGCACATCCCGTTCAAGGGAGCTCGCCGGGACTCGATCCTGTTCAGTCTGCTGCCGACCGATTTCACCCCGTAAAGCGCTGACCAGCTTCGCACATACCTCACCGCAGGTCGTAGGAAACGCGGGACAACCGGATTCGATGCTCGCCGTCGGTGCAGGTCACCGCGTCCTGGTCGCTCGAGCAGGTGGTGCCGCCGACGATGGCGGTCGAACCGTAGGCCAGGATCGGTTCCCCCGGACGAGCCACCGTATCGCCCGCGCAGGTGAATTGTGCGGGAGTGCTGGCCGTCATGGCGACCGTATGCCCGTATCCGGCCGCGCCGCAGCCGCCGGCGGGCTGGGGTGGTGGAGTGAAGCTGTGGTGCACGATATCGCAGCGCACACCGCTACCGTCGTCGGTGATCGCACACGCGATATTGCCTGAGGGTGAGGCGAATCGGTGATAGTTGAAATGCGAATCGGCATGTGCCGCGCCCGCCGCCGCTGTCACGAATACCGCGGCTGCCGCTGCCCGCACTGCTGTCGTCCACGCCATAGCCGTCATCTGCCTTCCCTCCCGAGGACGCCATCATCGTGGCATATCCGCCGGATTCGCGGGCTCGCTTTGGCACTGCCGTACCAGGATGATATTTCGTTGCCGCCGGTATCGAGGGTGCGTAGTGTTCGCGCTCGTGAACGAAAAAGCGCTGGTCCTCGGTGGTGGCGGAGCCGCGGGCAACGCGTGGGATATCGGTGTCGTGGCCGGCTTGTTCGAGGCCGGGGTGGACGTGACCGGCGCCGACCTGATCATCGGAACATCGGCCGGATCGACGGCCGCGGCCCAGATCAGCGCGGCCGCACCGCCGCGATTGCTCGCCGGCATCCTCGACGCGGCACCGCCGGCATCGGGTGCACGGGGCCCGGGCGTGCCGCCGGCGAACCTGCTGGACAGGTCGGATGCCATCATCGCCGCGTCGGCGGACGCGGCGGATATGCGCCGCCGAATGGGTGCGTCCGCACTCGAAAACGATGCCGACGACAGCGCACATGCCCGGCGGCGCGCCATCGTCGCCGGCCGGCTGCCCAGCCCGCATTGGCCGGCCAACCGAATTCTCATCGTGGCTGTCGATGCCCGCACCGGCCGGCCGGTGGTCTTCGACCGCGACAGCGGCGTAGATCTGGCCGACGCCGTAGCCGCCAGCACGTCTGGCCCCGGTGGCCCGCCGCACCGAATCGGCGACGACCGATATATCGACGGCGGCTTCCGGGCCGGCGAAAACGCCGATCTGGCAACCGGATTCGAACGGGTGCTGATAGTGGCCCCACTCGGCGGCAGGTCGCGGGTGCCCAAAGAATGGGGCACCCACCTCGACACCCAAGTCGACCGACTGCGTGCGGCCGGCAGCGCGGTCGAAACCATCTTCCCGGACACCGACTCCCGCAACGCGTTCGGTGCGAATCTGATGGACCCCTCGACCCGCCCGGCGGCTGCACGTGCCAGCTACGCCCAAGGCCGAGCGCGCGCCGAGCAACTCGCCGAATTCTGGGGCTGACCGGCAGGCCGCGGGGCTGACCTCAGGTGAAGCGGTGACCGCCGTCGACGTGCAGCACGGTCCCGGTGATGAACCGATTGCCCATCACCGCCAGGAAGGCTTGCGCGATATCGGCCGGGGCGCCGATCCGCCGGGCCGGCAGCCGGCGGGCCAGATCGTCGAAGGCCGCCTGTTTGTCCATGCCGATCTGGTCCCAGATGGGGGTGTCGACGAAGACGGGCGAGACGACATTCACGCGCACCGGCGCCATTTCGATCGCGAGACCGTACGCCAATGAGGCGAGGGCGCCGTTGGCGGCGGCCATGATCGTATTGACCCCATTGGGCCGATACGCGTTGATTCCGGAGGTGAAGGTCAGCGAGCCAGTCACCTTCCCGGCCGCATACTTGCCGAGCAGCCACGCACCGAGCAGTTTGGTGTTCACGATCGTCCGCGCCGTGTCCAGTGGCACCTCGGTGGTCGTGCCGTAAACACCGGTCGCGTCCGCCGCCGTAACCACCACGTGATCGAATTGCTTTGTACCGTCGAATAGTTCGGCGACATCGCGTTCGCTGGCGATGTCGGCCCGTTCCACCCTGACCGCGCCGTCGCCGGCCTCGTCCAACCGCTTGCGAGCGCTGTTCAGTCGTTCCGTCGAGCGGCCGACGAGGGTCACCTCCTCGCCCCGCGCAACCAACGCCTGGGCCAGCGCCCAGCCCATACCGGAACCACCACCGATGATCATCGTTTCTGTCATGAACCCAGATTCGGTTCGCGGCGCCGGCCCGAGAAGGCCGCACCGTTCGTGGGTGCGATACGGCCACCCTGCGTCGGAGAGCCGGTGGCACACTCGGATATGTGAATGTGATGGCCGAGTTCCTGCGGATCCGTCGGGGCTCGATCGGCCCCGCCGATGTCGGCCTGCCGATCGGACCGAGACCGCGCCGGACCCCCGGACTGCGCCGCGAGGAGTTGGCCGCCCTCGCCGGGGTCAGCGTCGACTACTACACCCGCATCGAACAGGGCCGGGAAGCCGCCCCCAGCGACGCCGTGCTCGGTGCACTGGCAGCAGCGTTGCGGCTGACCGACGACGAGCACACCTATTTGCTCGTCCTCGCCGACCGCGCAGCCGGGCGTGCCCCGCGCCGCCGCCGGACCGACCACACCCCCGTGCGCCCCGGACTGCGGCTGCTGCTGAATTCGGTCCGCCCCAGCCCGGCGTATGTGCTCAGCGAGTTGAACGATGTGCTGGCCGCCAACCCGGAAGGGATGGCCCTGATGCCAGGCCTGAACGACTGGCCGCCAGCCGCCCGCAATGTCATCCGCTACACCTTCCTGCACCCGGCGGCCCGCGGCCTGTTCGCCGACTGGGATCGGGTGGCCCGCAACAGCGTTGCCCACCTGCGCACCGCCGCCCCCGCATCCCCCGGGCAGGCCGAGGCGTTGGCGGATGAATTATCGTCGGCGAGTTCGGAATTCGCCGCACTGTGGCGACGGCATGAGGTGTGGGTCAAACGCGGCGGCGAAACCGCGTTCCAGCACCCGGTGATCGGCCGGATCACCCTCGCCAACGAAATACTCCAGCAAGGCGGCGACGGCCAACGCCTGATGATCTACCAGGCCCCACCCGGCACCCCCGAACACGACGCCCTCACCCTCCTGGCCATGACCACCGCGGCAGGGTAACCAGCGTTTCCTCAGCGCGGGTCCGCGAGCGTCCTGCCTGACCCGGCGGAGTAGCTTCGGGCTATGGACGATGAGGGGCCCAGCGGGACGGCTCTGGTGACCGCATATGCCCGCGCCTACCACCAGATCGCCGACCAGCCCAGGATTCTCATCGATCCGCTGGCGGCGCGGCTGCTTGGTGTGACCGACCAGGAGCTGGCGGACGCGGCTGGGTCCGGTGCCGATGGTGCTGGGCGCGGCGTCGCCCCCGAACTCCTGTCGATGGGGGTCGGGGATCGTCCGCGCCGGCTGTTCTTCGCCGCACGTGCCCGCTTCGCCGAGGATCGGGTGGCCGCCGCCGAGGCGCGGCAGGTCGTATTCCTCGGTGCGGGCCTGGACACCTTCGCCTATCGCAACCCGCATCCGGACCTGCACGTATTCGAGGTCGACCATCCCGCGACCCAGACCTGGAAGCGCAGGCGCCTCGCCGACTCCGATATCGACCTGCCGGAGCGGTTGACGTTCGTGCCGGTCGATTTCGAAAACGACTCATTGGCAACAGAATTGGAGTCCGCCGGGTTCAGCCGCACCGATCCGGCCGTATTCGTGTGGCTCGGTGTCGTGTTCTACCTGACCCCGGAGGCCGCTCGAAACACCCTCGAATACATTGCCGGCCAACCCGAACCGGTGGAGGTGATCTTCGACTACCTGCAACCGGCCGACAGCAACGCAGATGAAGCGCAGCTGCGGGCGCGGGCAGAGCGCGCCGCCGCCGTCGGCGAACCGTGGTTCAGCTATTTCACACCCGACGGCATCGCCGCCCAGCTACGCGCCCTCGGCTTCACCGACATCGAAGACCACTCCGCCGCCGACCTGATCGACGGATATCTCGGCGGCGCACCGGAATTCGCCGGCGAACCACCCCAGTCGCTGCGCCCGGTGCGCATCCTGCGGGCAAGTCGCTGAGGGTCCGCCATGTGCCGATCGAACTGGCTCGGCCGCATGCAAACGACCGCCGGCTCATGCCGGCGGAAGAGCGCCGCCTAGCGTCCAGCCCGTCGGCGCGGTTTGAACATCGGCAGACCTCGGGACTTTTCAACACTGGCCCGCGTCGAGTCCTTGTTCGTAGTCCTGTAGCGCGGCCTCGGTGGTGTAGATCGACGTGTACGGAATGATCGCGCCGTCCTCGCGCAGAATGAGCAGGGGCCCGGCCCCGGCCAGCCCGTCGTCCGGATCGCGGGTCCTTACATAGCTCGCGGTCGTGTAGGTGAAAAGCCAACCGTACGGCCGTTCGATGGTGGCGTCATCATCGATGACGACCTCCTCGGCGCCTTCTCGAGGAGGAAACTCTTCAGCGACGAAAGTCCGGGCGATCCGCTCCGCCTCTTGCTTGGTTATCATTTGCTACCACCAAATCATGCTGTGCGATAGAAATCGAATTTCTTGAACCAGGCGACGTACCTCGGTCGCTTCTCGAGTACCAAGCCGAACTCGCCGTCGAGATAAGTCGGTCGCCCGTCTGCGTTGGCAATGTTGAAGATGTGGTTTTTGCCGGAGCCACCATACGCGATGACGATGCCCCGTGATCGTGCATTGCTGCCGATCAGGTTTTCCACGCTGTCGAGCCCGCTCTGCAAAGGATGCGGTTCGATAGCACGCATCTGGTAAATGGCGCGCGATAGACCGGTCGGCGCGCCGGGGAGCGGACCGGCGACGGCGGGCCTGCCGCGCAGCACATCGTCGACGGCCAGCGATGTCTCCGCGCAGTTCAGCAGGCTTCTCATACCCTCGGCAGGGGGGTTGATACTTCTGGTCGCGTTGATGTTCCGCATGGCGATCCTGAGTTGATAACGCGACAAGGGGTTGCCCTGGGCCTCGTCGAGGAGGCTGCTGATTCTCGTATGCGCGTGCCGCATCGCTTCCTGTTCGGCATCTGACAGCGGCAGTGCGGCGCGGTCGAACATTTCCACGCGCTGTGGTCGCAGTTCGGCCATCGGAACTTTGCCCCGCAGTACGTCACTGAACGTACCGAAATCGTCGATTCCCGCCGCCTCCATATTGCTTTCATCGGGTGCTCCGATTTCCCAACGGTTCGCTTTTCCGGAACCGAGTCCATCGAAGAATTTCGCACCGATTTCGTCGCCGGTCGTCGCGGTCTTCAGCGTGTTGTGGACTCGGCCGGCGAACCCGTTGGACCCGACTCTGTTTTCGATGGCATGGGTGCCGTCGGTGAATAATCGTGCGATCGCCTCGCTTGCCTCGCTCATCAATCGCGCCGCCGCCGAACCGAACACCAGCTCTACCGGTCGCTCACTGCCATGGCATCTACTGTAAGTCCGGGCACAGACCCGACAGGAACTCTTGCGTCCGTTGCCGCGACGCCGTGCGTTCGGCGGCGTCCGCTCCCAACGGAACGATGCGGGCGGCCAGATCGGTGACCCCGGCGTCGCGGTAGCGGCGTAATCGGGTCAGGACGGCCTGTTCGTCGCCGACCGCCATGGTGTCGCCGATATCGGTGGCGTCGCCGTGTTCGAGCAGCCGCAGGTAGTTGGGCGAGAAGCCGGCGTGCCCGAGCACCTCACTGGCGTATTCGCGGGCGCCGTCGATGTCGCCGTCCGAGCACAGGGCGACGGGCACACCGCCGACGATGCGCGGCGCCGGGCGACCGGCCTGTTCGGCGGCCGCGGTGATCCGGGGTGCGATGTAGTCGCCGATGGCGCGTTCATCGGCCATCCACAAGATGGTGCCGTCGGTCCGGGTGCCCGCGATGCGCAGCATGGCCGGTCCGAGAGCGGCGATCAGGACCGCCATGGGTGCGGGGTCGGTGAC
>JAFMQT010000213.1 GCA_017354515.1 Nocardia sp.
ATTGACGGTGTGCGCCCGCACCCACTCACCCAGATCCAGCGCCTCCAGTTCGGCGATGGCGCGCGGGGTCAGGCCATCGCCACAGGTCTTGTCCCGGGGAAAGATCGCGGAATCGGTGAGCAGCACCTCGCGCCCGGTTCGTGCCGCCCATGCCGCGGCCGACGAACCGGCCGGTCCCGCACCCACGACCAGCACCTCGACCCGGTCGGGTAATGCTGTCGCGTCCGCGGGCCGGGATGTGTTCGGATCGCTGCCGCCGGACCGAGCTGAACTCATGTACCCATCCTCGCAGCATTCGCGCCACGGGGTACCCACGGGCCACGTGCGCCACTCGGAGTGACGGTGTTCATGGGCGGCTCGGAGGCGACACGCTAGGTTCTTCGGTGTGGGGACGAACGCGGCTTTGGGAGAAGACATGAGTGCATCGGCTGTGAGCGGTGAGAGCACCGTGGTCGCCGGGATCGATCTCGGCGATCCCGAGCTCGCTGCCACCGTGCGCACCGGACTCGACGACGTGGAGAAACTGCTGATCGCAGAGCTATCCGATGGGGAGGACTTCCTGTTGGAAGCGGCGCTGCACCTGGCCCGCGCGGGCGGTAAGAGATTCCGGCCGCTGTTCACGATTCTCACCGGCCAACTCGGCCCGCGCCCGGGCGATCCGGATCTGATCACCGCCGGCACCGTGGTCGAACTCGTCCACCTGGCGACGCTCTACCACGACGATGTGATGGATGAGGCGTCCATGCGCCGGGGCGCGCCGAGCGTCAACTCGCGCTGGGGCAACAGCATCGCGATCCTGTCCGGTGATTATCTGTTCGCGCACGCCTCGCGGCTGGTGTCCACCCTCGGCCCCGACGCGGTACGCATCATCGCCGAAACCTTCGCCGAACTGGTGACCGGGCAGATGCGCGAGACCCTCGGCGCCAAACAGGCCCAGGACCCGGTCGAACACTATCTGCGGGTGGTCTGGGAGAAGACCGGTTCGCTGATCGCGGCCTCGGGCCGGTTCGGCGGCACCTTCTCGGGTGCGCCCGCGGAGAATGTGGAGCGGCTGGCCCGCCTCGGCGACGCGGTCGGCACCGCGTTCCAGATCTCCGACGACATCATCGATATCTCCTCGGTCTCGGCACAGTCCGGTAAGACACCCGGCACCGACCTGCGCGAAGGCGTACACACGCTGCCGGTGCTGTACGCGCTGCGCGACGAGGGCGCCGAGGGGGATCGGCTGCGCACCCTGCTCGCCCGGCCGCTGGAAGCCGATGAGGAGGTCGCAGAGGCCCTGGATCTGCTGTCCCGGTCGCGGGGAATGGTGCTGGCGAAACAGAAGCTGCAGGGCTATGCCGACCTCGCCCACGCCGAACTAGCGGCCCTGCCGCAGGGGCCGGGTAATGCGGCACTCGAACGACTGGTTCGGTACACGATCGACCGCGTCGGCTGATTCGCGGCACGAATTCCGGTGACGAATATCGCCGCATTCCCGGCACGGCGAAGATCACACCTATCGAAGATCACACCTGTATCGGAACCGTAAATCCGCACCGCTCGTTGATCGGATATGCATGGTTACGCGAACGGAATGAAGACCTTCGGGCTGATGGTGGGCCTGTCGGCGCTGATCGTGTTCGCGGGTGCGATGTTCCGCAATCCGACCATCCTGGTCGTGGCGATCGTCCTGGCCGTGGGCATGAATGCCTACGCCTATTTCAGCAGCGATAAGTTGGCGCTGCGTGCGATGCACGCGCAGCCGGTATCCGAGCTCGAGGCGCCGGTCATGTACAAGATCGTGCGCGAACTCGCGACCACCGCCCGGCAGCCGATGCCCCGGCTGTACATCAGTCCCACCAACGCGCCGAATGCCTTTGCCACCGGGCGCAATCCGCGTCATGCCGCGGTCTGCTGCACCTCCGGAATTCTGCAGATCCTCAACGAACGGGAGTTGCGGGCGGTGCTGGGCCACGAACTCTCGCACGTCTACAACCGCGACATCCTGATCTCCTCGGTGGCCGGTGCGCTGGCCGCGGTAATTTCCGGGATGGCCAATCTGGCGTTCTTCGCGGGAATGTTCGGCGGCGGTAATCGCGATGGTGAGGGGCCGAACATCATCGGCGTCCTGCTGGTGTCGATGCTGGGCCCGATCGCGGCCACGCTGATCAAACTCGCCGTCTCGCGGTCCCGCGAATACCAGGCCGACCAGGACGGCGCGGCCTTGACCGGCGACCCACTGGCACTGGCCTCGGCACTGCGCAAACTCGAAGCCGGCACCCAGTCCGCGCCGCTCCCGCCCGAGCCCCAGCTGGCGGCGCAGTCACATCTGATGATCGCCAATCCGTTCCGGACCGGCGAGCGGATGGCCCGCATGTTCTCCACCCACCCCCCGATGGGCGAGCGAATCCAGCGGCTGGAGCATCTGGCCGGCGGGCCGCGGTAGTCCGTACTGGTCCGAGCTGGTCCGGGGTTGGTCGGCCCCGCCTCAGCGGTAGTTGACGAACTGCAGCGCGACGTCGAGATCGGCGCCCTTCAACAGTGCGATGACGGCCTGTAGGTCATCGCGCTTCTTACCGCTGACCCGCAGTTCGTCGCCCTGGATCTGCGCCTTGACGCCCTTGGGGCCCTCATCCCGGATCTTTTTGGCGATCTTCTTGGCGTTCTCGGTGGAAATACCCTGAATCAGGGTTCCGGTGATCTTGTGCGTCTTACCCGAGGCGACCGGCTCGCCGGCCTCGAAGGCCTTCAGGGAGATGTCGCGCCGGATCAGCTTCTCCTTGAACACCTCGAGCGCGGCCTTGACGCGCTCCTCGGATTCGGCCGTGAGCACCACCTTCTCCTCGCCCGACCATTCGATGCCCGCGCCCGTACCCCGGAAGTCGTATCGCGTGGTGAGCTCCTTGGCGGCCTGGTTGAGGGCGTTGTCGACCTCCTGCCGATCGACCTTGCTGACGACATCGAATGACGAATCGGCCACGCTGCGCTCCTGTCTGACGGCTCACTATCTGCCCGGAATCCCGGCTAGGAACTTTCTACTCCGGTGCCGCGGCGGCGGCCACGCAGGTGTGCGGCGTGGGTTCGGTCGCGAGCTCGGCCGGCCGATTTGCGTTCGCACACCCCCGTCGTTGTATTCTTCTGAGCGCGCATCGAGCGCGTCCCGGCGGATTGCCCGAGCGGCCAAAGGGAGCTGACTGTAAATCAGCCGCGTAAGCTTCGGAGGTTCAAATCCTTCATCCGCCACCCTGACGAAGGCCCTTCCCGTACACGGGAAGGGTCTTCGTTGTATCCGAGATCGCCGGTGCGGCGCCCGAAGCGCTCCGAGTAGGTTAAAATCTACAATGACCAGCTGGTTTGGTAACTGTACGGTGCAGTGTGTAACCTCTTTCAAGGCTTCAGCGCCCCGGGCTAGCATGGTTGAATCCGGAGCGAATGCAGTCATGCCCCCTTAGCTCAGTCGGCAGAGCGTTTCCATGGTAAGGAAAAGGTCAACGGTTCGATTCCGTTAGGGGGCTCGCCGGATTGCCGGTGGTAACCGACGGCACTTCCAGGGCCCAGGTTCCATCGCAAGCCAGCCCTATGGCGGTGTAGCTCAGTCGGTAGAGCAAACGACTCATAATCGTTGTGTCGCCGGTTCAAGTCCGGCCATCGCTACAAAAACTGATACCCGTCAGGTTGACCCGAAAGAAGGCATATCGTGGCCGCGAAGTCCACCGATGTCCGGCCAAAGATCACCTTGGCCTGCGAGCAGTGCAAGCACCGCAACTACATCACCAAGAAGAATCGGCGTAACGACCCGGATCGTCTCGAGCTGAAAAAGTTCTGCCCGAACTGCGGCACCCACCGGGCGCACCGCGAATCCCGCTAGAACTTACTGCGTGCGCGCCGGCGCGTGTGGTGGGCGCCTTCCCTCCCGGTAGCGGATCCGGCAGATTGGGACGCAGATGAACTCCGGAGTCGACACGGCCGATGCCGGCCAGCCGTACGACGCGGCGGCTCATGCGGCCGCGATGGTCGGCCACCACTACCGGGTCGACGATTACTACGAGGCCGGTCGCGAGAAGATCCGCGAATACGCCCGAGCGGTGAAGGACTTCCACCCGGTCCACCGCGATGAGACCACTGCCCGCGAATACGGCTACGACGGGCTGATCGCCCCGGTGACCTTCATCTCGCTGGCCGGAATCGTCGCCCAGCGCAAACTGTTCGAACAGGTCGTCACCGGATATGACCTGAGTCAGATCATGCATACCGATCAGACGCTGGAATTCCACCGCCCGATCCGTTCCGGTGACCGGCTCATCTGTGACGTATATCTGCATTCGTTCCGGCAGGCCTTCGGCGGCGACATGATCGTCACCAAGAACATCGTCACCGCCGCCGGCGGCGAGCTGGTGCTGATCGCCTACACCACCCTGGTCGGCCGCGGGGGTGGTGATATCGATCCCGATATCGCCGATGCGGTGCGCAATGTCCTGATGCACGGAATGGACTCCGAGCAGGATCGGCAGCGCATCACGCCACCGGTCACCGCTCCGCCGGTGGAGGTCGCGAGTACGCCCGAACTGCCGGTCGGCCCGCGCACTCGCCGCCTCGACGAGGTCCATGTCGGCGATGAACTACCACCTCGCACCGTCTCGTTGACCCGTGGTGACCTGGTGAACTACGCGGGCGTCTCCGGTGACGCCAACCCGATCCACTGGAGTGGCGCGGTCGCCGAGCTGGCCGGCCTGGACAATGTGGTCGCGCATGGCATGCTGACCATGGGCATCGGCGGCGGATTCGTCACCTCGTGGCTCGGGGATCCGGGCGCCGTCAAGGCTTATAGCGTGCGCTTCACCAGCCCGGTCTACGTTCCCGTGGATCGGGCGGCCGACGTCGAATACACCGGCAAGGTGAAATCGGTCGATCCGGATACCCGCACTGCGGTGGTCGCGATCGTCGCCAGATCCGGCGGCCGAAAGATCTTCGGCCGGGCCACCGCGACGGTGCGCCTGGCCTGATCGGGCGGGTAAACGCCCGATTAGCTATCGGCCGGGGCGGTAACGTAGACTCTGTTCCCTGGGGTCGCCAGCCGTTGCGCGCTGCTCTGAAGGAGCTGGTTCCAGGCGGAAGACCGCCGGGCCGGTTTACCGGTAGGGCGGCGCGTGTGTTGTGTGGCCCGATTGGTACAACTGAATAACTTCGTGCTGGGCGTTCGGCCCAGCCGAAGGGGCGTAGCTCAATTGGCAGAGCAGCGGTCTCCAAAACCGCAGGTTGCAGGTTCAAGTCCTGTCGCCCCTGCACTGGATGCCAGCGACGAGAGAGGGTTCACCGTGAGTGACGAGCGGGATATTCGCCACGGCGCAGATGCCGCCGATGACGATGTCACCGCCGCGGTCACCCGGCCGAGCGGCAAGCGATCTGCTCGCCGGGCTCGCGGCGGTTTCTCTTCCGGCGATACCGGTGCCGTGGCCACGATCGATCGTGGCGAGGGCTCGGGTTCGGCATCACGCAAGGCGTCCAAGGCAGGGAAGAAGGCCGGCGAGAGCGGGCGGGGCAATCCCTTCAAGCGTCTGGTGAAGTTCCTGCGGGAAGTCGTCGCGGAACTGCGCAAGGTGATCTGGCCCAACCGCAAGCAGATGGTCACCTACACGACCGTCGTGCTGGTGTTCGTGGTCTTCATGGTCGCGTTCATCAGTGGTTTGGACCTGGCGCTCATCAAGGGTGTCAACTGGCTGTTCGGCTAGCCGACCGGTGCGTCAGGAGCGGAGCCTGCGGAGCGAACGATAGGCGCTGCTACCGTCCCTGCCGCGCGAGGACGGAACCATCCGCCGGATTCACCTCCGGCGCGCAGTGGATGTACGTGACGACACAGGAAGCGAGTGCCCAGTGAGCACCCCGGAGAACGGCACGACCGACGAGTTCCCGGTCGACGACGAGGTGGCGGAGACCGCTGCCACCGAGGCGACCGTCTCGGCCGGCACCGAGACGTCCTCCGGCGAGGTGTCCGCCGAGCCGGCAGCCGCGGAAGAGCCCGCCGATCCGGTAGCCGAGATGAAGGCGGCACTGCGCCGCGCCCCCGGGGACTGGTACGTCATCCACTCCTATGCCGGATACGAGAACAAGGTCAAGACCAATCTCGAGACCCGCGTGCAGAACCTCGGCCTCGAGGACTACATCTTCCAGGTCGAGGTGCCGACCGAACAGGTCACCGAGATCAAGAACGGTCAGCGCAAGAATGTCCAGCGCAAGGTTCTGCCCGGTTACATCCTGGTCCGGATGGACCTCAACGACGAGTCCTGGGGCGCGGTCCGCAACACCCCCGGCGTCACCGGATTCGTCGGCGCCACCTCGCGTCCGTCGCCGCTGACCATCAACGAGGTCGTGAAGTTCCTGGTCCCGGCCGATCAGCAGCAGAAGAAGCCGGCCGCCGCCGCGGCCGCCAGCCCCGCCGCTGCCGCCGAGACGGTCAGCGAGACAGCCGCCAAACCGGTGATCGAGGTCGACTTCGAGGTCGGCGAATCGGTCACCGTCATGGATGGCCCGTTCGCGACGCTGCCGGCCAGCATCTCCGAGGTCAACGCCGAACAGCAGAAGCTCAAGGTGCTGGTGTCGATCTTCGGTCGCGAGACACCGGTCGAGCTGGCGTTCACACAGGTCGCGAAGATCTGAGACTTCCGGGGTCAGGTACCCCGGGACAGGCTTACGGAATTCCGTAAGGAACCTAAACCAAGGAAAGAAAGATGCCCCCCAAGAAGAAGAAGGTCTCCGGGCTCATCAAGCTCCAGATCCAGGCCGGTCAGGCGAACCCCGCCCCGCCGGTGGGTCCCGCGCTGGGTCAGCACGGCGTCAACATCATGGAGTTCTGCAAGGCGTACAACGCCGCGACCGAGTCGCAGCGTGGCAACGTCATCCCGGTCGAGATCACGGTCTACGAAGACCGCTCGTTCGATTTCAAGCTGAAGACTCCGCCCGCCGCCAAACTGCTGCTCAAGGCCGCCGGTGTGCAGAAGGGCTCGGCCGAGCCGCACCGCAACAAGGTCGCGACGGTCACCATGGAGCAGGTCAAGGAGATCGCCAAGACCAAGCAGGAAGATCTGAACGCCAACGACATCGATCAGGCGGCCAAGATCATCGCGGGCACCGCTCGCTCGATGGGAATCACAGTCTCCGACTGAGGTGGGAATCACCGTCTCCGACTGAGGTGGGAATTACCGTCTCCGACTGACGGATTCCCGTGCTGCGTGGGAGGGACGGCCAGTCCCTACAACCACTTCTGACTTACTGAACAGGACAGACAATCATGGCAAAACGAAGCAAGGCTTATCTTGAGGCGGCCGCCAAGGTCGACCGCGCTCAGCTCTACGCTCCGCTGGCGGCTACTCGCCTGGCGAAGGAGACCGCGACCACCAAGACCGACGCGACCGTCGAGGTCGCTGTCCGTCTCGGCGTCGACCCGCGTAAGGCCGACCAGATGGTACGCGGCACCGTCAACCTGCCGCACGGCACCGGTAAGACCGCTCGCGTCGTTGTGTTCGCCGCCGGTGAGAAGGCCGCGGAAGCCGAAGCGGCCGGCGCCGAC
>JAFMQT010000214.1 GCA_017354515.1 Nocardia sp.
GCGATGTCCGGCTCACCCGTGACGGTCATCTGGTGTGTGTGCACGACCGCACCGTGGACCGTACCGCCTCCGGAACCGGCCTGGTCAGTGAAATGACGCTGGACGAGTTGCGCGAACTCGACTTCGGCGGCAACGGCGCCCATGCGCAGGTCCTGACCCTGAGTGAACTGATCACCCTGGTCCTGGATTGGCGCAGCCGGCCGACCAAACTGTTCATCGAGACCAAACATCCGGTCCGCTACGGTGCCCTGGTCGAGAACAAGGTGCTGGCCGAACTGCAGCGCTTCGGCATCGCGACGCCGGCCTCGGCCGCGCATTCGCGTGCGGTGGTGATGTCGTTCGCGGCCACCGCGGTATGGCGGATCCGGCGGGCGGCCCCACTGCTGCCGACGGTGCTGCTCGGTGAGTCCTCGCGGTATCTCGGCGGTAGCGCGGCCACCAGTGTGGGCGCCACCGCCGTCGGGCCGTCGGTGAAAACCCTGCGCGAACACCCCGATCTGGTGGACAAGGCCGCGGCGGCCGGGCGCGCCACCTACTGCTGGACGGTAGACGATCCGCAGGACATCGAGCTGTGTGCGCAACTGGGTGTCAGCTGGGTCGCGACGAACCATCCGGGCCGTACCAAGACGGTCCTGGAAGGTTTGTGAACCCCGGTAGATACCGGCCGATATCCGGCGCGCCCGGGTGTGGTGGTGGTCCGGGCAACCGGTAGGTTCTGATTTCGTGGGTAAGAGCAAGCGCAACAGTCCCAAGCCCGACAGTAACCGGGCCCAGCGCCTCGCCGAACGTCGTGCGGCACAGCGGCAGGCCGCCGCGGCGGTCGCGCGGCCGTTCGAAGGGCTGGCCGCCGAATGCGATCTGGTCGCGCTCCGCGAATTCGTCCCATCGGCCACCGCGCCCCTGAGTTTGACCGCGTCCGCCGACCGCCAGGTCGATCTGGCCACCGTACTGCCGGGCGCTGTCGCCGCGTTGGTGCGTGCCGCGGCCGAGCCGACCGGATTCGTCGGGGCTCAGGTGCAGTTCCAGTCCGAGGATCCGGCCGCGGACCTGGCCGCGTCCATTCTGTGGTCGCAGAGCGCGGAGCCGGGTGAATCGCTGACCGAGGCGGCTGCCGCCGGTTTGCCGGAGGTACCCGCGCTGGCCGAGCTCATCGACCCGAAAGCGGCTCTGGAGCTGACCGTCCATCAGGATTTCAACTGGTGGATTCCAGCCGATGTGGAACCGGATCCGCAGGTGGCGGCGACCATCGAACAGGCCAATCAGGCCATCATGCCGTCCGATCGTCTGGACCTGGGCCCCGAGTCCGCCGGTGCCGCCTGGTGGGTGGACGCCGGCGAGAAGGCCCATCTGCGCTGGGTCCGGCCCGAGGACGAGGACGCCGTGATGTTCGCGCTGGCCCGCGTCCACGCCGCGGGCGGGCTGCATCTGGGGGAGGGTTCACGCTTCGCCGGATCATTCCGCACCCACGGTCTGCTGGTTCCGGTCTTCGATCTCGATCGGGAACGGCACGCGAGTGAATGGGTCGCGCCCGCAACCGAATTCGGTGCGCGCCTGCAGGAGGCTCTCGCGTCGGACGCACCGATGTCGGCCGAGGAGCGGCGCTCCCGGGACGGGCTGCGTTCGCGGCAGGTCACGCTCCGGTAGTACTCGCGGAAATAGCTACTGGGTGACCAGATCGGCCGGCAGCGGCTGATCGTGGGCCAGGGCGTCGAAGAACCGGCTCGCGCGGGCCTTGTCCCACGTCAACACGTTGCCGCTGTCGGAGGTATTGCTGAAGCCACCGATCGGCACGGTCGTGGTGACGGCCTTGCCGTGCAGCGCCCACGCCAACCGGGCCAGATCCCAGATGTGATCGCCCTTGTCGACCTGCAGTGCCGAGGTCATGCCGGTGGCCAGCGGCCACAGTTTGAACGGGTTGGCCAGTGTCGAGGCGTTGGTCGCCTTCGCCAGCAGCGCCGACAGGAACATGCGCTGATTGTTCATCCGGTCGAGATCCGCGCGGGGGGTGGCTCGGGTACGGACGAATCCCAACGCCTGCGGGCCGTTGAGCCGCTGACATCCGGCCTGGAGATTGAGACCGGCCTTGGGATCGTCGATCGCGTTCGGCAGGCACATATCGATACCGCCGAGGGTATCCACCATTCCGGCGAACCCGCCGAATCCGATTTCGGCGAAGTGGTCGATATGCAGTCCGGTCGCGGTTTCGACGGTTTGGGTGAGCAGTTTCGGTCCGCCGGAGGAGAACGCCGCGTTCAGCTTGTCCTTGCCGACGCCGGGGATGCTCACGAACGAGTCGCGTGGCAGGCTGACCACGGTGGCCGCGCCCGTATTCGACATGTGCACCAGCATCATCGTGTCGCTGCGTTCGCCCGAGGCGTCGGAGGAATCGCCCGTGGACAGCGTCTTCTCCTGTTCGGGGGTCAACCCCACGCGGGTGTCGGATCCGGTGAGCAGCCAGTTGGTACCAGCGGTCTTACCGACCCGGCCGCTGTAGTTGCTCAGCGCGTCGATCCGGTGCAGCGAATTATCCAGGTAGATTCCCGCTCCGATCGGAACCACGATGACGATCAGCAGCAGGATCAGCAGCCAGCGGCCCCAATGGCGGCGCCGCCGCGGTCGGCGCGGACGTTCGGACCGTTTGCGGGTCGGCGATGCCGAGGATTTCCGATACGGCTCAGGCTGCTGCGGTGGCGCGTAACCGGGGACGCCGCCGCGTGGTGGAGGCGGTGGCGGAGTGCGGCGCGCCTGGACCGGATTACCCGGCGGGGGAGGCAGATTGCCGCGCGGCGGCGCGGGGGGAGGCTGGGACCACGCCCGCGGCGGCGGATTCTGGTCTCGACGGATGATCTGATTCGGTTCGCCCGGCATCGGCGGCACCCGGCCGGGTCCGCGCGGGGGGACCGGACGTCCGCCACGGGGCGGTGGTGCCTGTCCGGGGCGGCCGGGAGGTGGTCCGGGCCGACCTCGCGGTCCTGGCGGCGGCTCCCGGCGGGTCCGCGGGTACTGCTGGGGGTCGTCGCCGTTCACGTTCGCCGATGGTACTGACCGGGTCTCAGGGGAGCCAGGAAACGTGTCCGTGCAGCGCGGTATACCCGATGTAGGCCACCGAATCGATGGTCGCGTGCGCCAGGATCAAAGGCCATAACCGGCCACTTCGCTGCCAGTAGCGACCGAATATGAGTCCCATCACCAGATTCCCGATCCCGCCGCCGAGACCCTGGTAAAGGTGATAGCTCCCGCGCAACAGCGCCGAGGCCAGCACCGAGCGCGATTCTGTCCAGCCGAGTGCGCGCAGGCGGGAGATCAGATATCCGACGACCACGACCTCCTCGCCCACCGCGTTTGCGATCGCGGACAGCACCAGCACCGGGAGCCGCCACCAGTGGTCATGCAGTGAACTGGGCACGATGGTGACGCTCATGCCGAGGTCGTGGGCGGCCAGATACAGCCCCAGGCCGGGAAGTCCGATCAGTGCGGCGAGGAGCAGGCCGGCCAGGACATCCGCACGCATCCGGATCCGGGCCAATCCCAGCATCCGGGGCCCGATTCCGCTGCGCCACAACAAATACAGGGCCAGTGCCGCCCAGACCAGCAGCCGCGACACACTCAGCAGCTGGAACAGTAGGTCGATGAAGGACCGGGTGGCCCGGGACGGATTCAGCGCGACCGACTGACCACCGATTCCGCCCGGTGCCAGCGCACTCTCCAGTAGTGACAGTGCCGCGCTGAGACCGCTGGATCCGAAGGTGGTGACCAGGACTATCGCGATTTCCACCCGGAGGGTGAACCGCTCCCGGCCGGGGGCGGGACCGGACCATTCCGGAACGGGGCGGGCAGCCGAATCCATAGCCACAATCTAGGGTGCGTCCGGTTCGGCCACCGGATCAGTTCATGGCGTCCGGTCGGATCCGTGCAGCCGGTCCAGGAACGGACATCCGGCGAGGATGCGTACCGCGCGACTGAGCTGCTGGACATCGTCGACCGGTGTCGCGAACGGCAGTCGCACATCGTGATCGGTGCCGGACCCCTCGACGCGCAGCGTGAGGCCGTAGCGGTCGATCGCCAACGGGCGGACCGAACCACCGCGCAGCCGGACCGGCAGGTGGCGGGCCATCCGGGCCATCACGTCGGCGTGCTCGGAGTCCAGATGCCGCAACCACGCCGATTCCACCTCCCAGAACGGGTCGGTGGTGGCTCCGCGCAGATCGTGCGGACATACCGAGTCGGCGCCGGTGGAATCGGCCACCACGGCCGATTCCAGGACGACGCGAAGCAGGGTGCTGGTATGCCCGACATCGAGCAGTCCGGCGTGCGGATATTCACCGGCGACCTGGGCGGCCAGCGCGCGCTGGGCATATCCGGGCACACCGCGGACTCGTCCGCGTAACCACACCAGGGCGCGGACGGGTTCGCGTAGCCGCAGCGGCGCGTGGTCGGTCAGTTCCACCACGCCGGGCGCGCCGGTCTCGGCGCGGGCCGCGGTCACCGCCGGCGAGTCGCGCGGGACCGCGATCACCACGTCGCCGCAGGCCCGCAGGTGATGCACGGTGGTCGGAACCGGATCGGCGCCCGGCAGTGCCAGTACGGCGTTCTGGGCGTGGGCGCATGCGCTGCGGATCCGCTCGGCGGCGGATGGAGCGGCGGACGTGATCGTGCGGCGCATACGAACCTCCAGGAGAACGACCTTTTGCCGGAATTAGGTAAACCTAAGCTAAGTCACGGCGGGTGGATGCGCAAGTGTTCTACTCGCGGTGGTCGCAACGTTCGCCGCAGTGCGCTACTCGCTACGGTTGGACCGTGCCGCACGACCCCGAATCAGCCGCCGAACCCGTCCCGCTGTCGCTGAGCGCACCGCGCTCGGCCCGGATCGATCTGGTTCGAGATCTGGTTCGCCCGCCGTCGGCGAATCCGGAGGCGCCGGTGCTTGATCTGGCGCAGCCCGATGAACGAATCGTGGAATTCCTGGTCGGCGTCGCCCATTCGGATACCGGGTTCATCGCCGCGACCGGTTCCGGTCCGCGAGCGGTGGCGATTGTGGCCGCCACCGCGGCGGCCCTGTGTGGCGAGGATATTCCGGCGGCGCTGGCCGGCCCGGATATCGCATTCCTGCGGGGGTTGACGGCTCCGGCCGTCGAGGCGTTGCGCGAGGTACTCCTAGCCATCGAAACCGATCGGCCGTCGGCGGTCACCGAGGAATTGCGGATTCTGGCGCCCTGACGGCCGGTGCGCGTGGCCTGCGTGGATTTCGCCATCGGGGCAATCGATCGCCCGGTGCCAGTACTGTCGTATCTGTGCCGCGTATCGCCTATTTCGGTCCATCGGGAACCTTCACCGAGATGGCCCTCGCCCAATTCGAAGCCACCCATACCTTTTCCGAGCCGGTGGAACGGATCGCCGCGCCCGGTCAGGCAGACGCGCTCGAGCTGATCCGATCCGGGGCGGTCGAGGGTGCGGTGGTGCCGATCGAGAGTTCGGTCGAAGGGTCGATCTCCGCGACGCTGGACGCTCTGGCGGTGGGGCCGAGGCTGCAGATCATCGCCGAAACCGAATTGGACGTCGCCTTCACGATTCTCGCGCGCCCCGGCACCGCACTCGAGCGGGTGCGCACGCTCGCCGCGTACCCCGTGGCCGCCGCGCAGGTGCGCATATGGCTCGCGGACCGGATGCCCGGCGTCGAGCTCTACACCTCGGCATCGAATGCGGCCGCCGCCGAGGATGTGGTGGCCGGCCGCGCCGACGCCGCGGTCTCCACCCGGCTCGCCGGCGAGCGTCTCGGCCTCGCCGAACTCGCCTCCGGGGTCGCCGACCACGATCGGGCGGTGACCCGTTTCGTTCTGGTCACCCCGCCGCGTCCGGCCCCGCCGCGCAGCGGCGCCGACCGCACCTCGCTGGTGGTGCTGGAGTTGGCCAACGAGCCGGGCGCGCTGATGCGGGTATTCGCCGAATTCGCCACTCGCGGTGTGGATCTGACCCGGATCGAATCGCGGCCCACCCGCACCGAGATGGGGACCTACCGGTTCTATCTCGATTGTGTGGGCCATATCGAGGACACCGCGGTGGCAGAGGCGCTCAAGGCCCTGCATCGCACGGCGGGCAGCGTCCGCTATCTGGGTTCCTGGCCCGCCGCCGTGCCCAGCGGTTGCGCACCACCATCCGATGAATCCGCGGCCGCGTGGCTGGCGGATGTGAAGAAGGGTGTGGACGCCTCATGAGTGAGTCCATGGCGACCGGTGCACCCGTGCCCGGATCCGGCCGGCTGATCTTGGTCCGGCACGGGGAGACCGAGGGCAATATCGCCAAGGTGCTCGATACCCGCGTGCCCGGTTCGCCGCTCACCGAACGTGGTGTGGCGCAGGCGAAGTCGTTCGCGACCCGGTTGTCGGTGCCACCGCTGCGACTGTATGCCTCGGTGGCGCTGCGCGCCCAGCAGACCGCCGGCCATATCGAATCGGTGACGGGCGTCCCGGTGGAGGCGCTCGACGGTGTCCACGAAGTGCAGGTGGGTGATCTCGAGGGCCACGGTTCCGATGAGGCGCATCAGGAGTTCCAGCGCATCTACCGTTCCTGGCACGCCGGTGAACTCGATACCCGGCTTCCGGGTGGGGAATCCGGCGCCGAGGTGCTGCGGCGGTACCTGCCCGCGTTGGAACAGCTGCGGGCCGACTACCTGACCACCGCCGAGGGACGAACCCAGGACGTCATGGTGGTCAGTCACGGTGCCGCGATGCGGCTGGTGGCCCGCCGACTGACCGGTGCGGCCGCGCTGTTCACCGTGAACAATCGCCTCGACAACACCGAGACCATCGAACTGGTTCCCACCGCGGACGGTGCGTGGACCTGTGTGCGGTGGGGTCGCCATACCCCGCCGTTCAATTATCAGACCGGCTCCGCCATCGCCCCGCCGATGGGGTAGACCTCCGCGGCCGGACCGGCGGTCATGAGCCTATGCGGTGCCCAGCGGATTGAAATCCGGACGCAGCGGGAGCTTGTCGATGAGGTCCTTGATCGCGGTTCGCAGCCGCGCGGGAGTTCCGGCGGCCAGCGAGGTCCACATGACGTCGTCGTCCGAGCGTGTGGTGACTCCGACGAACCGGCCCCCGCGGGTGTTGTACACCGCGATCATGCCGTCGGCGATATCGCGGCTGGCGTCCTTGTAGATCACGCCCACGATCGAGGCGTGCGAATGGATATCCACCAGCGCCGACGCCAGTACCTGGGCATCGCGTGGAGGCCGGCCGACTTTGCTCAGCCGCTGCGCGGTGGCGGTCGCGTCCCCGGCATCACCCAGAATCGGCTTGAGTTCCTCGGTCAGGACATTCATACCGGTGAGTTGGAGGGGATCGGCCGGTCCGAGGGCGGCCATGATTGTTCCGGGCAGATCGTGCCCCGCTTCGTCGATGGTGTACGAATCCGGGCCGCGCAGGGCGATGACCTCGAGGTCATCGCCCTTGGCCAGACAGAACCGATTCACCCGCTCGCCGACATACCAGCGCACCGCGATGACCCAGTGCGGG
>JAFMQT010000032.1 GCA_017354515.1 Nocardia sp.
CAGTCTCGATCGCGAGCAGGTGCATCATCTGCTGGCGGATGTGCTGATGGCGATGATCGAGAGTACGTTCCCCCGCTTGTAGCCCGCGTCGGCGGTCAGTCCGCGCTGCGGGCGCGGCTGGGTTGCACGCGCGGGGGTTCGTTCGGCATTTTCGGGTATTGCGGTGGCCAGGGCGCATCGAGCAGTCCGGAGTCGTAGTCGCGGAGCGACATCTCGAGCAGCGGCCGGATGGTTTGCGGGGTGCGGTCTGCCCACGGGTCCCCGGATTCGGTGAGGCGGGCGGGGACGGTGGCGATGGTCAGTTCGTCGGGAACGATGGAGGCCAGGTCATCCCAGGCGATGGGAGTGGAGACCTGGGCGCCGACTTTCGGGCGCACGCACCAGGCGCCGAATACCGTTTTGTGGGGGGCGTTCTGGTTGTAGTCGATGAAAACTCGTTGTCCGCGTTGTTCTTTCCACCACTGAGCGGTGATGAGGTCGGGGTGGCGGCGTTCGAGTTCGCGGGCCAGGGCCACGGCGGCGGCGCGGACCTGGTAGCCGTCCCAGAGCGGCTCGAGCAGGGCGTAGATGTGTAGTCCGCGGGAGCCGGAAGTCTTGACGCGGGAGTCGATCCCGAGTTCGGTCAGCAGGTCGTGGGTCAGGGTGGCGGCGTGCCGGAGTTGGTCGAATCCGATGCCGGGGGAGGGGTCGAGGTCGATCCGGAGTTCGTCGCTGATCTCGTGGTCGCCGATCTTTCCGGCGGGGGTTGTGTGGTTGGGCCAGACGTGAAATCCGAGGCAGCCCAGATTGACTGCCCAGAGGATGTGGGCGAGGTCGGCGGCGACGAGGGCGTCGCTGGTGGTGCCGTTGGGAGTGGAGACCTCGACGGTGCGCAGCCACTCGGGTGTGTTCTTGGGGACGCGTTTCTGGAACCAGGATTTGCCGCCGGCGCCGTCGGGATAGCGTTCGAGCAGGACGGGCCGGTTGCCGATGGTGCGCAGGATGGGTTCGGCGACGGCCTGGTAGTAGTGCACGAGATCGAGTTTGGTTTCGCGGCGTGTGCTGAAATACACCTTGTCGGGGTTGGTGATTCGCACCGTGACGCCGTCGGTGTGGATATCGGTGCCGGCGGTCATCGGTTGGCCTGTGCGGTGGTGAAGATGTCGGCGAGTTCGGCAGGTGCGGCTTCGTCGAGCTGGGCGTAGGTGCACGATGTTGGGTCGCGGTCGTCGCGGAAACGGACCAGGCGGCCGCCGTGGCGGAATCGTCCGGCCTGCAGGTGTTCGTAGCGGACCTCGGCGACCAGCTCGGGGCGCAGGGGTTCCCAGGAGAGGTCTTTTCCGGCGCTCCAGCGGCTGACGCCGCCGGGCATCTTGCCGTCGGCGCGGGCTTGTGCCGCGGCGTCGGCCCATTCGCGCCAGGGGTGGTCGGTCAACGCGTCGGTGCGCCAGGGTTGGAGCTCGGTGACGAGTTGGGTTCGGCGCGCGGCGGTGAAACTGCTGGCGACGCCGACGTGGTTGAGGTTTCCGGCGGCGTCGTAGAGGCCCAGCAGCAGGGAGCCGACGCCCTGGCCGTCCTTGTGCCAGCGGAATCCGGCGACGACGCAGTCGGCGGTGCGTTCGTGTTTGACCTTGATCATGACTCGTTTGTCCTGGCTGTAGCGCAGGTCGCGGGATTTGACCATGACGCCGTCGAATCCGGCGCCTTCGAAACGGATGAACCAGTCCTGAGCGATATCAGGATCGTCGGTGATCGGGGTGAGGTAGACGCCGTCGTGGTCGGTCGGGAGGATCGATTGCAGCAGGCGGCGGCGTACGTGGAAGGGGGTGGTGGTGAGGTCGTCGTCGCCGAGGGCGAGCAGGTCGAAGGCGACGAAGCCGGCGGGGGTCTCGGCGCTGAGTTTCCTGACACGGGAGGCGGCGGGGTGCAGGCGGTTCTGCAGGACGTCGAAGTCGAGTCCGTGGTTGGTCACGACGACTATTTCGCCGTCGAGTACGCAGCGCGGCGGGAGGGCGCTCGCGAGGTTGTCGGCGACTTCGGGGAAGTAGCGGGTGAGTGGGCGGTCGTTGCGGGAGCCCAGTTCGATGTCGGCGCCGTCGCGGAACACGATGCAGCGGAACCCGTCCCATTTGGGTTCGTAGAGTGCGGACGGCTCGCGCGGCAGCGTGGCGGCGGCTTTGGCCAGCATCGGTTTCACCGGTGGCATGACGGGCAGGTCCACGCGATCCTCCTCGGGGAGTTCTCAACCGTGCCGACGGTGCCGGCGGGTGGAATTCATCGCCCGCTGCCCGTCATCGGCGATGGTAGGCCGCCCCGGGGGTGGTTCAGCTCTCCAACCAGCCGTGTTGGTCGGCGAATTCGGTGAGGCGTTCGCGGATGGTGACGATTTCGCCGGCGGTGAGGGCGGGGCTGGCTTCCAGCAGCAGTTCGGTGATCTGCTGGACGTATTCGGGTTCGGAGAGCCCGCCGCCGCGATGGCCGCGGTGACGTTGCGGCGGTGGGGGCCCGGCCGCGCCGGTCGCGGTGAGGTTGACCGCCTTGGGGCCGCGATCACCTTCGGTGACCTCGAATTCGAATATTCGCCCTTGGCGAAGTTCATCCTCGTCCAGACCGATGTCGTTCACATGGACGAAGACATCGGGACCCCCGTCTTCGGGCCGGATGAATCCGAACCCCCGCGAGCCGTCGAAGGACACCAATTTCCCGGTCGACACCTACACCTGCTCCTCATTGCGTTTCGCTGTCCGGTCACTCTAGCGGTGTGGTGGTTGCGTTGTCGGTGGAAAGAGGCTTTTGTGGCGAGCGGATGCGGCGGATCCGGGGGTTTGTTGATCTCCGCTTCTGGGAAAAGGGTCTGGCTATTCGGTGTCCGCGATGGCACCCTTAAGCGGTGACCACTCCTCCGGATAGCTCGGCGCGGCCCGCGGACCGCGCTTCCGACAAACTCGATGCCGCGGTGTTCAGAGTGGCCGGTGTGGTGACGCTGGGCGCGATCATGTCGATCCTCGATGTGACTGTCGTGACCGTCGCGTTGCCGACCTTCCAGCATGTGTTCCACGCCAATTACGCCACCGTGGCGTGGTCGATGACCGGTTATACGCTGGCTTTGGCCGCGGTGATCCCGTTGACCGGGTGGGCGGCGGACCGGTTCGGCACCAAGCGGCTGTATCTGCTGGCGCTGACGTTGTTCGTGATCGGCTCGCTGCTGTGCGCGACGGCCTGGAATATCGAGACGCTCATCGCTTTCCGTGTGCTGCAGGGCTTGGGCGGTGGGATGCTGATGCCGCTGGGCATGACGATCATGACCCATGCGGCCGGTCCGCAGCGGGTGGGCCGGGTGATGGCGATTCTCGGTGTGCCGATGCTGCTCGGTCCGATTCTGGGCCCGATTCTGGGTGGCTGGCTGATCGGGTTCAGCTGGCACTGGATCTTCCTGATCAATCTGCCGGTCGGTGTGGTCGGCTGGGTACTGGCCTATATCGTGCTGCCCAAGGATTCACCGGAGCCATCGGAGTCCTTCGATTTCCTCGGAATGCTTTTGGCCTCACCGGGTTTGGCACTGTTCCTGTTCGGTGTGTCCTCGATTCCGCAGGAGCGGACGGTGGAGTCGGCGCGGGTGCTGGTTCCGGCGGCCATCGGTGTGGTGTTGCTGGCGGTGTTCGTCTTCCACGCCTTGCGCACCGAACATCCGCTGATAGATCTGCATCTGTTCAAGAACCGGCAGATGACCTTCGCGGTGCTGACGGCGACCTTCTTCGCGATCGCGTTCTTCGGTTCGGGTCTGCTGCTGCCCAGTTATCTGCAGCAGGTGCAGGGACATTCGACGGTGATGACGGGTCTGCTGATGGCCCCGCAGGGTATCGGCGCGATGGTCACCATGCCGATCGGCGGCAAGCTGGTCGACAGGATCGGGCCCGGAAAGGTGGTGCTGACCGGTCTGGTCGTGATCGCGGTGAGCCTGGTGTTCTTCACCCGGCTGACACCGGACACCTCGACGGTGTGGCTGATGGTCGCGCTGTTCGTGATGGGTCTGGGCATGGGCTTCACGATGATGCCGACCATGACCGCGGCCATTCAGACACTGACGCATGCGCAGGTCGCGCGTGGTTCGACATTGATGAACATCGTCAACCAGGCGGCGGGTTCGGTCGGCACCGCGACGATGTCGGTGCTGTTGACCAATATGCTGCAGGACAAGCCTCTGGCGCAGGCGGCGGTCGGTTCGCAGTTCGATCCCTCGATCGCGCAGAAGATGCCGCCCGGTGCGCTCGACACCGGTTTCGCGCAAGCCGCCACGGCCTACTCGCACACCTATGTGGTGGCCGCGGTGCTGGTGGTTGTGACGTTGATCCCGGCGATATTCCTGCCGCGCAGTAAACCCGAGGCGCATGAGCAGGATGTGGACGCGCCCGCCCTGATGGGGCACTGATCTGGTGCTCAGTCGCGGTACATGGTGCGGTAGGAGCCGATGACGGCGACCAAGTGGTCGACGACCTGGTCGGGTTCGGCGCGCAGGGAACCGTTGAGCCAGGCCGCGAACAGGCCGGCGTTACCGGAGGCCATGGTGAGGGCGGCCATCCGGCGGCGCATCGGGTCGCGCAGGTGGGTGAACAGATGGTCCTGGATGAGGCGGGTGAAGGTCGGCATCACCGAGAAGGTGGTCTGCCCGAGTCCCGTGCTGGAATACGGTTCGACCAGGAACAGCCGGGATTTGCGGGGATCGGCGAGCACCTTGTCGACCAGGACGCGGGCCAGTTCCCGGTCGCGGTCGGGGTCGTCGGTGGTGGCGAAGGTGGTCATCGGCTCGCGGAAATCGTCGGCGACCTGGCGGTAGAGGACGTCGAGCAGATCGTCGCGGCCGGTGAAGCTCTCGTAGAAGTAGCGGTCGGTCAGTCCCGCGCGCCGGCACACCGCGCGCATGGTGACCGCGCCGGCTCCCGCTTCGCCGATCAGGTCGAGTGCGGCCTCGAGCAGCGCGGTCCGTCTCGCCTCGCGGCGTTCGGTGAGCGTGGTTCCGCCCCAGATACGGGTATCGCTGTCGGTGGAGTCGTGACCTGTCTGCACTTCTCGAGACTAACGGGTGGGGATGTCGAGCCCGCAGCATAGCGCGCGGGCGGTAACCCCGGGCTAGGCGAGGCTGGTTGCCGCGATGTCGCCACGCACGATTTGCGTTGTGGCGGATACTGGGTCGGGTGAGTGCGCTGTGGGCCGGAGTGTCGGGTGGATCCCTGCTGCGGCGGTCGCCGCGGCGCGGGGAGCTGATGTTGTGTGTGGCCGCGATCGCCGTGGTGGTGGTCGCCGCGCTGACGATGTCGTCGTCGGCGGGGGGATCGACCGGGGCCGCTGGCGGGTCGCTGCGTGTCTCGCTGTTGATATTCGCGGGTCTGACGGTGGCCGCACATGGCGCGGTGCGACTGTTGGCGCGTAATGCCGATCCGGTGATCCTGCCGTGTGTGGTGTTGCTGAACGGTCTGGGCTTGGTGTTGATCGATCGGCTCGATCGGGCCGAGGCGGCGGCCGCGGCGGTGCGCGGCGGTCCGACACCGTCGTCGGATGCGGCGAATCAGTTGATCTGGACCGCCGTCGGGATCGCGTTGTTCGCGGCGGTGCTGTGGGTGGTACGTGAGCATGCCAAGGCCGCGGAGTACGCGTATACGTGCGGGCTCGCCGGTCTGGTGCTGTTGCTGATCCCCGCGGTGTTGCCGTCGCGGTTCAGTGAGGTCAACGGCGGTAAGAGCTGGATCATGTTCGCGGGCTTCTCGATTCAGCCGGGTGAGTTCGCGAAGGTGCTGTTGTTGATTTTCGTGGCGGGGTTGCTGGTGGCGCAGCGGGATCTGTTCGGGGTCGCGGGGCGCCGGGTGTGGCGATTCACGCTGCCGCGGTTGCGGGATCTGGGGCCGCTGCTGGTGGTGACGTTGGTGTCGGTGCTGGTGCTGGTGTACGAGAAGAATCTGGGCTTCTCGCTGCTGGTGTTCGGGACCGTGCTGGCGATGGTGTATATCGCGACGGGGCGGGCGTCGTGGTTGCTGATCGGGATCGCGATGTTCGCGCTCGGGGCGTTCATCGCCTATCACCTGTTCGCGCATGTGCGGGTGCGGGTTCAGGTGTGGCAGGACCCGATGGCAACCTATTACACGAACGGGTATCAGATCGCGCAGGGTTTGTTCGGTCTGGGAACGGGGGGTTTGTGGGGGACGGGTCTGGGGTCGGGCCGGCCGCAGGAAGTGCCGTTCGCCAAAACCGATTTCATCATCTCCACGATCGGTGAGGAGATGGGGCTCTTCGGTTTGACGGCGGTGATCGTGTTGTTCGCGGTGATCACGGTGCGCGGGTTCTCCGCGGCACTGGCCACCCGTGATTCGTTCGGCAAATTGCTGGGTGCGGGGCTGGCGTTCTCGGTGGGGTGGCAGTTGTTCGTGGTGGTGGGCGGGGTGACGAAGTTGATTCCGCTGACCGGTCTGACCACGCCGTTCATGTCCTACGGTGGGTCTTCGCTACTGGCCAACTATGTGATCGTGGCGTTGCTGATCCGGATCTCCCATGATGCGCGCACCACGGCGGCGCCGGCGGCGCCGCCCGCGCCGGCGATCGCCGATGCCGCGACCCAGCACTTTCGCCGGGGGCGGTAGGACTTCCGGTTCAGTAGCGGCCGTCGACGATGTTGTCGAGCGGGCGGCCGGCGAGGAAATGCTCGATCTGGGTGGCGGCCACCGCGTAGGCGCTGCGGGCGTTGTGGCTGCTGGTGCCGGCGGTGTGCGGGGTCAGCAGCAGTCCCGGCGCGTACCACAGCCGGTGGTGCGGTGGGAGTGGCTCGGGATCGGTGACGTCGACGGCCGCGCGCAAACGGTGTGAATCCAGTTCGGCGACAAGGGCGTCGGTATCGACGATGGGGCCGCGTGCGACGTTCACCAGGATCGCGCCGTCGGGCATGCGGGCCAGCGTCGCCGTGTCGATCAGGCCCCGGGTGTGTTCGGTGAGGGGGACGGCCAGGACGACGACGTCGTGGTGGGGTAGCAGCTCGGTCAGTTCGTTCACGCCGTGTACGCCGGTTCGGGCGGTGCGGCCTACCAGGGTGATGGCGGTGCGGAACGGGGCCAGCACATCGGTGAGTGCGCGGGCGAGGTCGCCGGCGCCGAGGATGAGGATCCGTTTGTGGTAGAGGGTGTCGGTAGGATGGGTGTTCCAGCGTTGTTCCTGGCGGTGCCGGGCGAAGGCGGGGAATTCGCGGTAGAGGGTGATGAGTGCGCCCAGAACCCATTCGGCGACTCCGGCGCCGTGCGCGCCACGCGCGTTGGACAGCAGGACCCCCTCGGGGAGGCGTCCGATCCAGCCGTCGGCGCCGGAGGTCAGCAACTGCACCAGGCGCAAGTCGGGCAGGGTGTGGGCCAATTCGACCAGGTCGACGTGGATTTCGGGAATCAGGACGCGGGCGGTGTGGGCGCCCGGCGGCAGATCGCCGGGCCGATAGGGCAGTACCCGCACGTCGGGCAGGTGTGCGAGGGCGGTGACTCCCATGTGGTGCGGTACGAGCACGGTGGTCGCCATATATCGACGGTAGTCGCCACCGCCGCGGTGTGAGGGGGTGTGGCGGTGGCAGGGCAGGGCGCGGGCGGCGGCGAGAGTTCAGGCGGGCGGTGCGGTGGACTTCTCGAGCGGTAGCCCGTCGTCGCGCCAGGCGACGATGCCGCCGGCGAGGCTGGCGGCATCGAATCCGGCGGCGGCGGCGCGGGCGGCGAATCGGCGCGAGAGGTCTCCGACGGGGCAGATGAAAACCAGTGGCCGCGAACGGGAGAAGGGGATGCCGTGGGTGAACATATCGTCGAGTTGGTCGTCGCGGATATTGATCGCGCCGGGAATGTGGCCGATGCGGTAGGCCATCGCGCCACGGGTGTCGACGATGGTGGGTCGGCCGGTGGTGTCCAGTTCTCGCAGTTGCGCCGGTGACAGTTCGGTGACCTGGGTCGTGTCGATATCGGGTGTGGCGGCGGCGGGTTGGCCGAACAGATCCGGGCGCCGCTTCTTGATGTAGGACAGATACGGTTCGAGCCGGTCGCAGACGATGATCACCGCGACGGCCGGTGCGGCGCCGGCCGGTCGCCGGCGCAGGACCTCGAGTGCGGCGGAATACGCGGCGCCGCTGGTGGGGCCGGCGAGAATGCCGTAGCCGGTGGCCAATTCGAGGGTGCCGTCGATGGCGTGCGCGGAGTCGACGGTGAGGATGCGGTCGTAGAAGTCGGGTTCGAACAGGCCCACATCCCACATCTCGGTTTCTGAGCGGATGCCGGGAATGAAGTCCTCGCGCTGGGACACCACCGCGATCGCCCGTAGCTCAGGATGGTGTTTGCGCAGGTAAGTGGCTGTTCCGCGGGTGGATCCGGTGGTGCCGAGGCCGCCGATCACATAGTCGACGCCGCGGCCGGCGGCGGCGAGATCATCGTGGATCTCGCGGCCGGTGCCGTGATAGTGGGCGGCGATGTTCTTTTCGTTGGTGTACTGCGAGGGGTGATGGTAGGCGCCGGGGTCCGCGCGCATGGTGGCGTCGATGACCGAGTACACGTCGTTGGGGGTGGTGGGGTCGGGGCATTCGGACAGGCCGGGCAGTTCCTGGATGCGGGTGCCCAGCAACCGCAGCAGATCGCGAACCTCGTCGACCTTGATGCGGTTGGTGACCGCGTGCAATCCGATACCGCGGGGTGCGCCGAGCAGGCGCAGCGCTTTGGCGGTATTACCGCTGGAGGCCTCGATGAGGGTTCGGCCCTGCTCGGCCAGGGTGTCGATATCGTCGGCGATCATGGCCCAGGCGATGCGGTCCTTGACCGACCCGAACGGGTTGCAGGATTCGAGTTTCGCGTACAGTTCGACACCCTCGAGGCCGTGCACGGCGGGGTCCAGGCGCAATAGTGGTGTGTCACCTATCAATTCGGTGATGTGCTGATAGGGCATCACGACCTCCCCGTGGGCGTGGTGTATTCGGCGTCCGGGCAGATTCGGAATCGGTCGTCGTGGTAGTCGACGGCGAGTTTGGGTGGCAGTGGGTGCATGGCTGCGCGTGCTGCCGACAAGTCCATGTGGTAGGCGCCGGTATTGGCGAATACCAGCAGGTCTCCCGGTTCGGGTAAGTACGGCAGCCAGACCTTGTGGTTGCTGATCAGATCTCGTTCCAGGCACAGATGCCCGCAGATGTAAACCCCCACCGGGCCGTCGCCGCGGGACGCGCCGGGGCCCGGCAGCAGTATCGGGTCGAGCATCATCTCCTGATCGGCGGGTGTGACGGTGTCGCGGCTGATGTCGACGGTGACCAGGATGGTGCCGTCGGCCGCGGATTTGACGAATTCGACGGCGGCGACGGTGATTCCGGCGTGGTCGAGCAGGGCCTTGCCGGGCTCGCACCACAGCTGGAGCAGATTGTCGCGCAGCACCTGTGCGAGCGGACGGCCGCCGTGGGCCGGCAGTGGGGCGCTGAGCAGTTCGTCGAGCATCGTGGTCGCGGTGGTGGTGTTGGCGTACTTGTGGAAGACCGGGATGCCGCTGACACGATTGCCCGCCCGGTGGTAGCCGAAGGTGTTCGTGCCCCAGCTCATCGGTTCGCCGCGGCCGGCCAGTGATTCGCGTAAGGCGAGGGTGTAGTGGTCGAAACGGTCGGCGTCGGCGGTGAACACCTGCCGCAGTCCGCCGCCGATATCGACGATCGTGGGGGCCAGGCCGACCGCGTAGGCGGACTCGATCCAGGCCAGGGTGTCACCGACCGCCCGCACCCGGTCGGCGATCTCGCCGGAGTCCAGGTGGAAGGCGAAGCCGCGCAGGGTGATCCGGTCGCGGTGCTGGGCGAGGAATCGAAGTTGGGCGGGCACGTCGGCGGGTGCGATACCGAACCGGCTCACCGAGGACCCACCGGCCGGGCCGCTCAGTCGCAACAGCACCTGAATCGGGGCGGCGGGGTCGGCGAGGGCGATCAATTCGCCCAGCTCCCAAGGATTGTCGACATTGACGGTGACGCCCGTGCCGGCGATCTCGCGCAGCAGCCTGCGGCCCTTGGGGCCCGTCACCTCGATATCGTCGGCACTCACGCCCACCCCCCGGGCGGCGGCCAACTCCGGGGCCGAGGAGGTGTCGACGCCGATACCGGCGTGGTGTGCGGTGGCCAGCAACGCTCGCGAATGATTCACCTTGTGCGCGTAGAAGATTCGAGTTTCGAGGTGATGGCGTGCGGCCGTGGACCGCAAGCGCCGCAGATTGTCCAGATACACCTGCGGAAACAGCAGATGGCATGGGGTGCCGTAACGGTTCACCGCGTCGGCCACCGATCGGCGGTCGTCGAGGAAGGCGCGCACCAGCGGATGCAGCAGCGCGGGTAGTTGGGGCGTGGTCATCCGGTGGTGTCCGGGGCCGCGAGGGTGGGGGTGTAGCCGCCGTCGCGCAGCGCCTCGAACGCCCGATGGCGGTTGCGCGGGCTGCGGAACTCCGCGCGCACGCGCTTGCTGATCAGGTCGACCTCGTGCACGGGAATGCGCATCGATTCCAGTACCGCGCCGATCGTGCGCACGCAGTGCCGGCAGTTCATATCCGGCACATAGAACACGTGATCGGCGGCGGTGTCACGGTATTCGGCTTCGGGGACTTCGACGATCGTGATGTCGGCGACGATCTGGGTGAACAGGTCCACGAAACGGTCGGTGACCTCGGCGAGCAGGCTGTCGTGGGCGCCGCCGAGGCGATGCGGCACGGCGGCCAGGCAGGCAGGGCGTTCACCGGCGGGCAGCAGCGCGTACTGGCGCGAGATGAGGTCGAGGTCATCGTGGTATTTGGTGATCGCGTCGGCGACCGACAGGCCTTCGGTGGTGGTGGCCCGCGTCATCACCTCGTGTGCGTCGCGGATGGTGGCGTCTTTCATGGTGCGCTGCAGGGCGATGGTGTCGGCGCTGTAGCGCAGGCTGCCGTCGGGGCGGCAGGTGAGATCGGCGGCGATCATGCCGCGCCGATAGGTGGATGCCTGCTGCTCCCAGTACCAGCGGGTGGCCACGGCCGCGAAGATCTGCGAATCACGCATGCGGTGGGCGAATTCGGCGGGATCGCGGTACGGGGTGTGTTCGGCCAGCAGGGCGTGCTGGGTCAGTGCCCGGCCGGTCGCTTCGATTCCTACCCGCAGGATCTCGAGCGGCTGCCGGTCGGTGGTGGTGGCGGCCAGTATCGCCCGGTCGGCGGGATCGAGTGCCCGGATGCGTTGTGCCAGTGCGGGATCGGTGTCCAGGCTGTGCCACAGCGCCAGCACCGCCTCGCGGGCCGCGACGGGCACGATCGGTCCGAGTCCGCCGCGGCGGAAGTGTCCGATGCCGGGGATGCCGTCGCTGTCGGTCCAGGACACCCGATGGGTGGCGGTGGTGACCTGGTCGGCGCGACACGGTCGCATGAACGATTCCATATACAGTCGCTGGGAGAGCGTCAGATGTGAATCCGGTTCGGGCCGAAGGGCACTGGCTGTGACGGTGAATGTGGCCGGGCCCGGTGCGGTGGCGCTCGCGAACAGGCCGGGCTGGGCCAATTCGGCCAGGATCCGGGAGGCGGCGCGCCGATCGTAGGTGTCGCCTGAGGCCGCGGGAGCGGTGGGATTTTCGCGGCGTGTGGTCATCGGACCTCCGTGGCGATCGTGGACAGGCAGGTCAGGAAGCGCTCGATCTGATATGCGGTGGTGTAGACGTGGGTGCTGACCCGCACCGAATCCGGTTCGGCGGCAACTGGATGCGAGCCGGGTGGCGGAAGCGGGGGGACGCAGTGGGCGCCGGTGCGCACCAGGAATCCCGATTCGGCGAGGACGAATCCGAGATCGGTGCCGGTCATGGCGTCCATGGTGAACGAGACGATGCCGTACCCCTGCGGCCGCGGCGCGTGTGCCGGGCCCGGCAGCAGCCGTACCCCCGCAATATCGCGCAGGCCCTCGATCAGCTGCCGGGTCAATGCCAGATTGTGTGCGGTGATCATCGGCAGGCCGATGTCGGTGAGGACCTCGAGCGCGGCGCCCAATGCCAGGATTCCGGGGATGTTGTGGGTGCCGCCCTCGAGCCGGTGTGGCATCGCTCCCGCGCGCAGGGATGTCGAATCCGCTGGGCGCACACCGGAATTGCCGCCGGGAAGGAATGCGGTGAGCTCGTCGTGGCGGCGCCGATGGCAGAACAGCACCCCGGTTCCCGGTGCGGCGAACATCTTGTGCGGGGACAGCACCAGAAAGTCCGCGCCCAGTTGCTCGGTGTCGATCCGGATATGGCCGCCGCTCTGACTGGCGTCCACACATACCGCCACCTGGGGCTCGAGCAGTGCCCGCAGCCGGGTGAGCCGGTTGCGGGCGCCGAAGACGTGATGGACGTGGCTGACGGTGACCAGCCGGGTGCGGGCGGTCAGTTTGGCGGCGATATCGCCGAGGTCGGCCTCACCCGTCACGGTGGTGCGGTAGGGGACCAGGTGGATGTGGCGGCCGAAGTGGGCGAGGGTGTCGCGCAGATGCAGCCACGGGTACACGTTCGAGGCATGATCGCTGGGACTGTAGAGGATTTCGTCGCCGTCGGTGAGGGCGGTCAGGGCCCAGGAGTGGGCGACGGCGTTGAGCGCGGCGGTGGCGCCGGAGGTGAATACGATCTCGTCCGGTTGGGCGCCGATGAAATGTGCGGTGGCCCGGCGGATTCGTTCGATCTCGGTGGTCAGTGTGGTCGCCCACCGGTATGTGCCGCGCCCGGCATTGGCGGTGCGGCGGCGGTGGTAGCCGTCGATGGCCGCGATGACCGGCAGCGGTTTCTGGGTGGTGGCCGCGCTGTCGAGATAGGTCGGCCCGGGTTCGGTGAGTGCGGGGAACAGGCCGGTGATCTCGGAGGTGTCGAGCGGGGTGGGCTCGGGTGAGGCGGTATCGGGCCGGGGGGAGGACATCGCATTCTCCCTTCGCCTGTGACGCGCCGACCCCATCCACGATACCGATTCCGGCGAATCGGGCCGAAGATGTTCGGGCGCAGCGACTTCGGGTACGCGCGGAATTCAGTTGCCGGGGGTGTCGGCGCCGCCCGGATTGCACAGGGCCTGGACCGTGGCGTCGTAACCGACGGCGGGCCGCCAGGGTTCGAGATTCCAGCTCGGCTTGTCCGGGCGCACCAGCCGCGCCCAGTCCCAATGGCAGTGGAATTGGTCGTACATGCCGGGTGTGCCGGCGTCGGGGGCGTGGGCGAGGACCTCGGCCCAGGCGCGGTCGAGGGCGGCCGGGAACTGGTCGGCGCGACCGGCGGGCGTGGGGAACACGTGCAGGCGGCGCCCGTCGGAATCATCGGTCCAGCTGGTGTGATCGATCAGCGCCGCGCCGGCGTAGGGGTCGACGGTCGGGGTGGCGGGTGCGGCCGCGTACGGGGACGGCGGTTCGTCGCTGGTGGTTGGCGGGTCGGTGGTCTGGGTGGTGTCGGGGTTGTAGCTGGTGTCCACCGGGCTCTCGCACCCGGCGGTGACCGCCGCGGTCACCGCGATCGCGGCGAGGATCGCCCCTCGCATCCGTTGTCCCCGTTCGAGCCTCACACCCATAGCGCCGCTCACGGTACCCGCCTGGTGTTCGCTGGAAGCGGACCGGCCGGTGCGGTGGTGATCGGGGCGATCGGCGCCGGGATCGACGTAGAGTGGATCGGGTGGCCGCACAGTTGACCAATGGACAGGTGGACCGCCTCAACTACGACGACATCGTGGTGTCGGTCCGGCACGGTGCACCGGTGGATCTGTCGGTGCTGTTGCTGACCGGCCGGGGCAGGGTTCGCGACCGGGGTGATCTGGTCTTCTTCAATCAGCCCGCCGCGCACGGGGTGCGTCTGGCTTCGGGCAGGCCCGAGGCCGCGATCGGATTGGGTTCGCTGCCACCGGATGTCGAGCATGTGCGGATCGTGATCTCGCTCGAGGATCAGAGCGATTCGTTCGGTGCGCACGCTCCGGCGCAGCTGGTGGTGGCCGATTCGGCCGGACACGCGCTGTATGAGTACACCGTTGAGGGTTTGGGGTCCGAGGCCGCGGCGATCGCCTGCGATCTGGACCGCGTGGGCGGCAGTTGGCAGGTACGGCCGCTGGGGCACGGCTTCGCGGCCGGATTCTCCGAACTGGTTCAGGCACACGGTGTCCCGGTCGGCGGGATCGACGAGGACCTGCCCTATCGGGGGACGGCGGTGCTGGATCCGGGGCAGACCGTCGCGCTCGAGGAGGTGCGCCCCGGTGAGCTGACCATGGTGAAGATGGGGGTGGGCTGGGATCCGATCAACGTGCACGGACCACGCGGGCTGCGGGCGCTGCAGGTGGACCTGGATGCCTCGGCGCTGCTGTTCATCGGTCGCACACTTGTGGATGTTGTGTTCTACCAGCAGCTTTCCTCGCGCGATGGTGCGGTGCGCCATTCCGGGGACAATGTCACCGGTGACGGTAAGGGCGATGACGAGACCATCACCGTGGATCTGGGGCGGTTGCCGGCGGCGGTCACCGCGGTGGTGTTCGTGGTGACCTCCTACGCGGGGCATACCTTCGAACGGATCCGTAACGGGCACTGGCACTTGGTCGACGGATCCACCGCCGCGGAACTGGTGCGCGGGAATCTGCGCGGCGGTGGCCGCCATACCGGGATGGTGTTGGCGAAGGTGTATCGCGAGGGCACGACCTGGAAGGTCGCCTCGATCTCGGCGCCGATCACTGCCGGCCATCCGGTCGAGGCGGTGCAGCCGGCGCAGTCGGCGCTGTAGGTGATTACGCGCTGTCGGTGTTGATCTCGACGATCGGCAGCCTCAGCGCGGCCGGAGCCGAGGCCGGTACCGCGGGATGCTCGGGTGCGACCGGGGCGATGCGCCGGTAGGGCTCGTGCTGGGGCGGTCGGGGGTCGCGCTGACCCTTGTTGGGCCACATCGCGGCGGCGCGTTCGGCCTGGGCGGTGATGGTCAGCGATGGGTTGACTCCGAGGTTGGCCGAGACCGCGGCGCCGTCTACCACACTGAGGGTGGGGTAGCCGTAGACCCGGTGGTAGGGGTCGATCACGCCGTGCTCGGCGTCGGCGCCGATTACCGCGCCGCCCAGGAAGTGTGCGGTGAGCGGGATGTTGAAGACTTCGCCCCAGGTTCCGCCGGCGGTGCCGCCGATTTCGTCGGCGACCTTGCGGGTGACTTCGTTGCCGGCCGGGATCCAGGTCGGATTGGGTTGGCCGTGGCCCTGTTTGGAACTGAGTTTGCGGCCGAAGATCCCGCGGGTGGTGTAGGTGGTGATGGAGTTGTCCAGATGCTGCATGACCAGGGAGATGACGGTGCGCTCGCTCCAGTCGCGGACGCTGAGCATGCGCAGCAGCGTCAGCGGATGCAACAGTGCCTCCAGGAGGAACCGCAGCCAGCGCGGGATCGCTCCGCCGCCGTCGACCATCAGGGTCTGCAGTAGCCCCATGGCGTTGGAGCCCTTGCCGTAGCGGACGGGTTCGATATGGGTGTCGGGGGTGGGGTGGATGGACGAGGTGATCGCGACGCCGCGGGTGAAGTCGCGGCCGGGCACGACCTTGGGGGTGGCCGCGCCGACGATGGATTCGGAGTTGGTGCGGGTCAGTTCGCCGAGGCGGGGCGACAGATCGGGCAGGATGGCTTTGTCGCGCATGTCGAACAGCAGTTTCTGGGTGCCGCGGGTGCCTGCGGCCAGCACCACGTGCCCGGCGGTGTAGGAGGCCGGATGTTTGCGCAGCCGTGCTCCGGTGCGGCGGGTGTCGACCTGCCAGCTGCCGTCGGGCAGCGGCCGCAGCGCGGTGACGGTGGTCATCGGCAGGACCTGGGCGCCGGCCTGTTCGGCGAGGTACAGGTAGTTCTTGACCAGGGTGTTCTTGGCGCCGTGGCGGCAGCCGGTCATACATTCGCCGCATTCGATGCAGCCGGTGCGGTCGGGTCCGACACCGCCGAAGTACGGGTCCTGGACAGTTTCGCCGGCTTCGCCGAAGAACACTCCGACCGGGGTTCGGACGAAGCTGTCGCCGAATCCCATATCGTCGGCGACCTTCTGGAACACCTCGTCGGCGGGGGTGATGTGCGGATTGCGTACGACGCCGAGCATTTTGGTGGCCTGCTCGTAGTAGGGGGTCAGTTCGGTGCGCCAGTCGGTGATCTCGCGCCACTGATTGTCGTCGAAGAACTGCTGCGGCGGTACGTACAGGGTGTTGGCGTAGTTGAGCGAGCCGCCGCCGACGCCGGCGCCGCCGAGTACCAGCACATCGCGCAGCAGGTGCACGCGCTGGATTCCGTAGCAGCCGAGGGCCGGCGCCCACAGGAATTTGCGCAGATCCCAGCTGGTTTCGGGTAATTCGTGGTCGGCGAAGCGGCGCCCGGCCTCCACGACCGCGACCCGGTAGCCCTTCTCGACCAGTCGCAGCGCGGTGACGCTGCCGCCGAAGCCCGATCCCACGATCAGGACGTCGAAGTCTGTGTCGCGCACGGTCATGGATTCGCTCCTGGTGAGATGTGGCCGGGACAGGAGCCAGACGTTACTACCGGGTAGTGTGATCTCGTTCATCAGATCGCCGATCGCTGCGGTTAGCGCTGCTCTCGGTATGGGAGGGTGGGGTGATGAGCACCCCACGATCGCGGGCCCGCGCCCGGACCATGGATGAGATCGTGCGAATCGGCCGCGAGCATCTGGCCGTGCACGGCGCGGCGGCGTTGTCTCTGCGTGCGGTCGCCCGTGATCTGGGAGTGGTGTCCTCGGCGGTGTACCGCTATGTCAGCAGCCGCGACGAACTGCTGACCATGTTGGTGGTGGACGGTTACAACGAGTTGGGCGATACGGTCGAGACCGCCCTGGCCGCGGTCGAACGTGGCTCGGGGTGGGAGCGGTTGCGGGCGTTGTCGTATGCGGTGCGCCGGTGGGCGCTGGCCGAACCGGCCCGTTACGGGCTGCTGTTCGGCACCCCGGTGCCCGGATATCAGGCACCCGCCGAACAGACCACGGGCCCCGGGACCCGGGTGATCGTGGCGTTGCTGGATGTCATCGAGGACGCCTACCGTGTCGGTGAGCTGATAGCGCCGGATCCGCTGCCGGTGATTTCCGGGGATCTGCACGCCGATCTGGAGGCGATGCGCGCCGAATCCGGTGCGCGGTCGCCGGACTGGGTGCTGGCGCGGGCGCTGACGGTGTGGACGGTGCTGTTCGGCGCGGTGAGCTTCGATGTGTTCGATATGTACGGCGCGCGGACCTTCACCGACCGGTCGGAGGTCTTCGACGTCCACCTGGCGAATATGGCGCGAATCCTCGGATTACGCGGTGCCGCAGTGAGCTAGGGGCGCGGCGGATATGCATTCGCGGCGCTGATCATGCACGATGACACGACCCGAAACTACGCATTCTCAGCTCGGCCCTATCCGGGAATGAAAGACTGAACGGCGAGATGAACGACGAAACCGAACCGATCCCGGCGATCGAGCCCGGGGGCGAGCCGCCGAGGCCGCCCGAGGCCGGGCGGGAGCAGCCGCCCGAGGCCGGGCGGGAGCAGC
>JAFMQT010000558.1 GCA_017354515.1 Nocardia sp.
TCAACACGTCATCATCGGCGGCCGGAGTTATGCGCGGCATACATTACACAGTGAATCCGCCCGGTCAAGCGAAATACGTGACCTGTGTGCACGGCGCATTTCTGGACGTCGTGGTCGATCTGCGGCGCGATTCGGCAACTTTCGGGACCTGGGACAGCGTGCGCATCGACGCCGGCAACCGCCGCTCGGTGTTCCTGACCGAGGGACTCGGCCACGCGCTGCTGTCGCTGGCCGACAACTCCACGGTCACCTACCTGTGCTCCCTGGAGTACTCTCCCGAACTCGACCGGGATCTGGACGCTTTCGATCCCGACCTCGGAATCGACTGGCCCACGGTCGGTTCCGACGGACGTCCGCTGAATTTCGTTCGCTCCGCGAAGGACGCGGCCGCACCCGGACTCGATTCGGTGCGCTGAGTCACACCGCCGCTACTTGCGCTTGCGGAACCGCCAGAACTGCACGGCGCGAACATCTTCGGAGAGCTGATTCAGCGGTACCGACGCCTCCGACAGCGCCTGGAACAGGTCGTCGGCGAGGGAATTGATGTGTTCCACGCGAGTGGCCAGCCGTGAGGCGTTCACCAAGAATTCCAGCGCCAGCCGGACCGCCGCGGCGATACTCAGCGCGAGCGGGATCGCGACCACGATCGCGATCGCCCCGAGCACCGCCGACACCTGCCACAGCGCGACGATCAGCACCAGCGGAGATCCCAGGGCGAATACCAGCCCCAGCAGGTAGGCCAGCGGTAACAAGGTGCGGGTCGCGTCGGTGCGCAACTGCACATCCACCAGTGCCCGAACCGCTGCCCGGCACCAGGCGCGGAAGGCGGCCCAGCTGCCGAACGGTTCCGCGCGGGCCTCGGGTTCGCTATCCCCGAACCGCCGGTCCAGGGACACTTCCACGTACGCGATGTTGTCCCCCGGGCCCGGTTCCATCCGGTCCCGGGTCTCGGGTCCATCCGCACTCGTGGGTTCGGATTCCGGTTCCCGGCCGCGCCGCGGCTCATCACTCATGCCGCGCATCCTCCCCGCCTGCGGCGATGCGGGCAATGCCCAGTACTCCGGATCACATTCCGCCCTTTCGAGATGAGCATCATGCATATCACGCGGAGATAACGCCCACCCTCACAGGACTCTGCCAGAAAACCAACAGCCTCGAGGTCGCCGATTCACAGCGAGACGGACAAAGGTGGTACCCATAGCAGTTCACGACGGCAGCACCGGCGAGTCGGCCGGATTCCCGAAGGGTGTGAATGCCCACGGAAATCCCCTTCTCGGGCAGACCGGCCGAAGGTGAACCGAAGAAAAATCGAACAACCTGTAACACCGCCGGTGGCATCGCCCGATAGGCCCCATGAACACCGACGCAAGACCTAGATCTACCGGGGATTGGAGAAGACAGTGCGCACGACGTTTCCGACTTCCGTCACGGCGGCGACCCTCGCCGACACCGCGCAGGACTACAGCCGGCGCGGATGGACGGTCGCTGAAACGGCCAACGGCATCTGCCTGATCACCGATGCCAACGTTTCGGCGATCGAGATCTCCGGCGAGCTGGCCGCGAACGTGCGCCGGTATCTGCGGGCCAACAACATGTCCGGTCCGGTCATCGAGGTCCCGGGCGCCGAGCGCCGCGAAATCCACTTGGTGACCGGTGTCGCCAAGGCCGGCATGGCGCTGGAGGCGCTGCGCGCGGCCGGCGCGATCGTGCACACCGACGGTGCCGCGATCCCGCTGCCGCCGAGCCAGATGCTCGCCGGCGAGGCCTGCTGGGGTGTGGCCCCGGCCGAGGCCCGCTGGATGCCTCCGGTGGTCGCGATCTCCGCGGCCGTACGGGCCGCCGACGCGCGCCGCAAGCCGCGGGTCGCGCGCATCGCGAGCTGAAACGGATACCGCCGGTAGGAAAACCCCTCACGAGACCGCGGGAACAGCGAATGTTCCCGCGGTCTCGTCTGTTTCGCTGTTCAGCCGGTCGAGCCGGGAGCGTTATTTGATCTTGAAGATGACCGCGCGCTGGACGATGAAATTGATCACGGTCGCCACGCCCTGGGCGATCACGAACGCGATCAGCACCGCGCCCTTGAAGCCGTGCCCGCCGATATGCACCTCCATGGCCGGAAGTGTGGTGTTGAGCAGCGCGTTGATCCCGACCTGAGCCGCGAAGGTCACCGCGTACAGCAGCACCACCGCGACGAACCGGCTACGGCTGGGCGGAGCCTTGAAGGTCCAGCGACGGTTGATCAGATAGGCGGTCGTGGTTCCGACGATGAAACTGCAGGCCTTCGCGATATCGCGGGGAAGACCCACCGCCATCAGCAGGATGTAGAGCCCGAAATCGACGATCGCGGAAAGTCCACCGGTCAGGATGAACCGAACGATCTGAGTCTTCAGATCGACATCGGTGCTGTCGTCGATTCGGCGTCCGCGGGTCCCTACGGGGTTACTCATGCTGCCTCCTCCGGGCCCGTCGCTCCCGCCGCCGGGCTCATCTACGAGCGGTAATTCGACAGGAAGAGGAAGGTGGGGTTCCGCACTCACCCGCACGAGAGTAGCGGCCCGGCCATATCCGGGTCATGCCTGTAGCCTCTATGCCGATGTCCACGAAAGCTCAGACCTCCGCCGCCGCGGGTCCCGCCGATACCGCGGGTGGTGGCGAGGCGATTCAGGCAAGCAGCCATGGCTCGGCCGATTACTCCGCGCTCCGCACGAACACCCGCCGCCTCACCGGCTGGGGGCGCACCGCACCCACGACCTCCGAGGTCTTATCCACCAGCGATCCGGAAGTGATCGCGCGCGCGGTCACCATGGTCGCCGAGGACAACGAGTCCAA
>JAFMQT010000033.1 GCA_017354515.1 Nocardia sp.
TCGCACGCGTTGGTGCGACTGGCGGTGAGCTATATTTCGACCCCGTCCACCGCTCCGCGAGACGCACCCGAGGAATTGAGCCGCCTGCTCACGCCCTATGTGCTCGCGATGATCGGTGAGTTCCGGCCGGCAACCATTCCCGAGTAGTAATTCGTCGGTGCTGGATGTAATGGTCGTCACATTTGTGATTTCAACGCGACTTTACGGTGCCGAAGTCGTTACACATGATGCGGATGTTTTTCGCTGGTTCGGTTCGAGTGGGGCAAATAAGTGCAGAAGGTCAGTACCCGCTTGGGGTCAGCCGACCCCAAGCGTTTGCTTTGGATGCTGGGATTGATCGCTCCAGGATGTGCGCTCCTCCCATCGGAACTGGTCACCGCGACCGGGTGGCGCCTGTTCTGGTGGATCGGGCCGCTCATCGTGCTGGTCCTCATCCCGATTCTTGACCTGCTGGTCGGCGAGGACGGCACCAATCCCCGCGACGAGGACTACGAAAGACTTTCCAAGGACAGGTATTACCGCTGGTGCACCTATCTGTTCCTGCCGTTCCAACTGGCCGGTCTGGTGATCGCGGCCTATATGTGGGGCGGGAGCGGACTCGATATCTGGGACAAGGTGGGATTGGCCGCGACCCTGGGACTGATCAGCGGAATCGGTATCAACGCCGCCCACGAATTGGGGCACCGGGTGGAGAAGCTGGAGCGCTGGCTCGCGAAAATCGCTCTGGCACAGTCGGGTTACGGCCATTTCTTCGTCGAACACAATCGCGGACATCACGCCCGCGTCGCCACCCCGGACGATCCGGCCAGCGCCCGTCTGGGCGAACCGCTGTGGAAGTTCGTGCCGCGCAGTGTGATCGGTGGTCTGCGTTCAGGAATCCGGATCGAACGCGATCGGCTCGCGCGCACCGGCCAGGGCTGGTGGTCCCGGGATAATCACATCCTGCAGGCGTGGGCGCTGACGGTGCTGTTGTTCGGCTCACTGATGGCGATCTTCGGGCCCTGGATATTCCCGTACTTGTTACTGCAGGCCGTAATCGGTGTGGGGCTGCTGGAAACGGTCAACTATGTCGAGCACTACGGGCTGCTGCGTCGGCGCCTGCCCAACGGCCGCTGGGCGCGCTGCTCGCCGGCCGACAGCTGGAACTCCGATCGCCTGGTCACCAATATCTTCCTGTTCCACCTGCAGCGGCACAGCGACCATCACGCCAATCCGGGACGGCGCTATCAGACGCTCCGAAGCGCGAATGAGGCGCCGCAACTGCCGGCCGGATACGCGACCATGATCCTGCTGGCGGCGGTGCCGCCGCTGTGGCGCCGGGTGATGGATCCGAGGGTCCTGGCCCACTACGGCGGTGATCCCGACCGCGTGAATATCGATCCGCACCGACGCGAGCGGATCCTGTGCTCGTACGGGCTGGCCGGGTGAGCAGGTGCCGCACTCCGGAGTGCCCCGTCCGAGCGGATGGGACTAGCCTGAGGAACCGTATCGACATCCACCGAGAGGCTGATTCAGGCGCATGACGACCTCAGAAGTTTCCGCGAGTACGACTCCGGCCCCCGATGTTCGTAACGGTATCGAGTACAAGGTGGCGGATCTGTCGCTGGCAGAGTTCGGCCGCAAGGAGATCCGGCTCGCCGAACACGAGATGCCGGGCCTGATGGCGCTGCGGCGCGAATACGCCGAGGTGCAGCCGCTGCAGGGGGCGCGCATCTCCGGATCCCTGCACATGACCGTGCAGACCGCGGTGCTGATCGAGACCCTCGTGGACCTCGGCGCGCAGGTCCGCTGGGCCTCGTGCAATATCTTCTCCACCCAGGACCACGCCGCGGCCGCCGTGGTCGTCGGTCCGCACGGCACCGTCGACGAGCCCAAGGGCACCCCGGTCTTCGCCTGGAAGGGTGAGACCCTGGAGGAGTACTGGTGGGCGGCCGAGCAGATGCTGACCTGGCCGGACGAGCCCGCCAATATGATCCTCGACGACGGTGGTGACGCCACCATGCTGGTGCTGCGCGGCGCCCAGTACGAGAAGGCGGGAGTCGTTCCGCCCGAAGACGAATCGCATTCCACCGAGTTCAAGGTCTTCCTGAATCTGCTGCGCGCGAGCCTGGCCGCCGACTCCGGCAAGTGGGGCAAGATCGCCGAATCGGTGCGTGGTGTCACCGAGGAGACCACCACCGGGGTACTGCGGCTGTACCAGTTCGCCGCCGCCGGTGAGCTGTCGTTCCCGGCGATCAACGTCAACGACTCGGTCACCAAGTCCAAGTTCGACAACAAGTACGGCACCCGGCATTCGCTGATCGATGGCATCAACCGCGGCACCGATGTGCTGATCGGCGGTAAGAAGGTGCTGATCTGCGGCTACGGCGATGTCGGCAAGGGCTGTGCGGAGTCGATGGCCGGTCAGGGCGCGCGCGTTCAGGTCACCGAGATCGACCCGATCAACGCCCTGCAGGCGCTGATGGACGGTTTCGACGTGGTCACCGTGGAGCAGGCGATCGGCGAGGCCGATATCGTCATCACCTCGACCGGTAACAAGGACATCATCGGCCTGGACCATATGAAGGCCATGAAGGATCAGGCGATCCTGGGCAATATCGGTCACTTCGACAACGAGATCGATATGGCCGCGCTGGAGAATTCCGGCGCCGCCCGGCTCAACATCAAACCGCAGGTGGACCTGTGGACCTTCGCCGATTCCGGTAAGTCGATCATCGTGCTGAGCGAGGGCCGGCTGCTCAATCTCGGCAATGCCACCGGTCACCCGTCCTTCGTGATGAGCAACAGCTTCTCCAACCAGGTCATCGCGCAGATCGAGCTGTGGACCAAGCCGGAGGAGTACGACAACGAGGTCTACCGCCTGCCGAAGGTGCTCGACGAGAAGGTCGCGCGCATCCACGTCGAGGCCCTCGGTGGCACGCTCACCAAGCTGACCAAGGACCAGGCCGAGTACATCGGCGTGGACGTCGAGGGTCCGTACAAGTCCGAGCACTACCGCTACTGACCTCCGGAACCATTGTCCCGCCGCATCTTCGGGTGCGGCGGGACTTTTTTCGGATGGCACCGTGAGGGTCCGCGAGTGTGGGCAGTAGCCTGCTGGTATGGGTGTGCTGATCGCCGTGGAAGGGCTGGACGGGGCCGGTAAGCGGACGCTGATCGACGCGGTCGCGGGCCGGCTGCGCGGGTCCGGAATTCGCGTGCACGCGATGGCCTTTCCGCGCTACGAGCGATCCCTGACCGCGGATCTGGCGGCCGAGGCGCTGCGCGGCGGCCACGGCGATCTGGCCGAGTCGGTCAACGCGATGGCGGTGCTGTTCGCACTGGACCGGCTCGGCGCCCGCGATGAACTGTCGAAATCGTTGGCCGACAACGACATCGTGATTCTGGACCGGTACGTGGCCTCCAACGCCGCATACAGCGCGGCTCGGGCGGGGCAGCACGCCGACGGGGAAATCGCCTCGTGGGTAGCGGAATTGGAGTTCCGGCGGCTGGAACTTCCGGTGCCCGATGTGCAGGTGCTGCTGGACGTACCGGCCGACCTGGCGGGCGAACGTGCGCGCCGGCGCGGCGAGCTCGATGCCGACCGGGCGCTCGACGCCTACGAAAGGGACCGCTCCCTGCAGGAACGGACCGCGGCGGTCTACCGTGAGCTGGCGCGCGACCGGTGGTACGGTCCCTGGTGGGTCCATGCGCCACAGGATGATCCGTCCCGGCTCGCTGTCCGCCTCTCGGAGTTGACTGCCCGGTAGCGGAAATGCGATGCCGGTTATGAGAGCACCGGTAATGTAATCAGTGTTGGCGTGGTTGCACGTTCCGAGCCGGAGAGATGACAACATAGTAATTATGAAGCCGAAGATTCTGGTCGTCGACGACGATATGGCGCTCGCCGAGATGCTCACGATCGTCTTGCGCGGCGAGGGTTTCGACCCGCACGTGGTGGGCGACGGCACCCAGGCGCTCAGCGCCGTCCGGGAACTGCGCCCCGATCTGGTTCTGCTCGATCTGATGCTCCCCGGTATGAACGGCATCGACGTGTGCCGGGTGCTGCGTGCCGACTCCGGTGTTCCGATCGTGATGCTGACCGCCAAAACCGATACCGTCGACGTCGTCCTGGGTTTGGAATCGGGCGCCGACGACTACATCGTCAAACCCTTCAAACCGAAGGAATTGGTCGCCCGGGTGCGGGCGCGGCTGCGCCGCACCGACGACGAACCGGCCGAATTGCTCTCGATCGCCGATATCGTCATCGACGTCCCGGCACACAAGGTCACCCGCGGTGGTCAGCAGATCTCACTGACCCCCCTGGAATTCGATCTGCTGGTCGCGCTCGCCCGTAAACCGCGGCAGGTGTTCACCCGTGAGGTGCTGCTGGAACAGGTGTGGGGGTACCGGCACGCCGCCGATACCCGCCTGGTGAATGTGCATGTGCAGCGTCTGCGCGCCAAGGTCGAGAAGGACCCCGAGAACCCTGAGATCGTGCTGACCGTTCGCGGCGTGGGATACAAGGCCGGACCGCCGTGATCGAACGCTCCAGGAGCCGACTGGAGCGGTTACTCACGGGTGCGATCATCTGGTCCCGGGGGGTCGGGGAATCGCTGGGGCACATGTGGCGCCGGTCGCTGCAACTGCGCGTGGTGGTGTCCACCCTCACGCTGTCGCTGATCGTCATCACCATTCTGGGTGTCGTGCTGACCAGTCAGATCACCGACCGGCTGCTCGATGCGAAGGTCAACGCCGCGGTCGAGGAGATGGGCCGGGCCCGGCTGACGGTCGAATCGCAGCTGACCGGCGTCACCGATTCGACGGCGCAGGCCGCCCGCCTGCGGGATGCGGTGCCCGCGCCGGCCGGTGGTGGCGGCGCGGCTTCCTCCGGCGGCGCCGGTTCCTATGATGTCGCGCTCTCCCTGGCCGGTAACGGCCAGCAGGCGGTCACCGCCGGGCCGATCTCCGAGGTACCCGGCGAATTGCGCCGCTTCGTCCAGCAGAACCAGCTCAGCTACCAGTTCGCCACGATCTCGGATCCGGACGGGTATCGCGGACCGGTGCTGATCATCGGCAGTCCGAGCACCCAGGTGCCGACCCTCGAGGTCTACCTGATCTTCCCGCTCAACAATGAGCAGCGCAGTCTGAGCCTGATGCGCGGCACCATGCTGATCGGCGGTGTGGTGCTGTTGCTGCTGCTGGCCGCGATCACCGCGCTGGTCACCCGGCAGGTCGTGCTGCCGATCCGATCCGCGGCACGGATCGCCAGCCGGTTCGCCGACGGCCGCCTCAAGGAGCGGATGCTGGTCCGGGGTGAGGACGATATGGCCAGGCTGGCCATGTCGTTCAACGAGATGGCCGAGAGCCTGTCGAACCAGATCACCCAGCTCGAGGAATTCGGAAATCTGCAACGCCGTTTCACCTCCGACGTCAGCCACGAACTGCGGACTCCGCTGACCACGGTGCGGATGGCCGCGGATCTGATCCACGGTTCCAGCGACGAACTCGATCCGGCCCTGGCCCGCAGTGCCGAACTGCTGGTCACCGAATTGGATCGGTTCGAGGGACTACTCAACGATCTGCTCGAGATCAGCCGCCACGACGCCGGTGTGGCCGAATTGCAGGTCGAATCGCTGGATGTGCGGATGTGCGCGCGGGCGGCGGTATCGACCGTGCGGCATCTGGCCAAGGACGCCGGTTGTGAACTTATCGTCGACCTTCCGGATGAGCCGCTGATCGCCGAGGTCGATCCACGTCGCGTCGAGCGGGTGCTGCGCAACCTGATGGCCAATGCGATCGACCACAGCGAGAGTAAGCCGGTGCTGATCCGGATGCGCGGTGACAGCGAGGTCAACGCGGTCGCGATCGTGGTGCGTGATCAGGGCGTCGGCTTGCGGCCGGGCGAGGAGAAGATGGTATTCAACCGGTTCTGGCGTTCGGATCCGTCCAGGATGCGGCGTTCGGGCGGAACCGGTCTGGGCCTGTCGATCAGTGTCGAGGACGCGAATCTGCACGACGGCAGGCTGGAGGCCTGGGGTGAATTGGGGGTGGGCGCCAGCTTCCGGCTCACCGTCCCGCTGGTGCGCGGCCGCAAGATGGGGCCGAGTCCGCTGTCGCTGGAGCCGCCCCGACGGCATCTCGCCGAATTGACCGATCTCGACGCACGGCGGGACGAAGCGGATGCCGAATCCCCGGCCGATGGCGATACCGGGGCCGAGGAGTCCGAGGCTCGGGCCGCGGAGTCCGAACCGGGTGATGCGGCCGGATCGAAGCCTGATGCCGGGAGTGAGGGCGCGGCGGAGGCCGATTCGGCGGACACGCAAGCAGCCGACAAAGAGGACATCCACCGATGAACCGAACCCGTGCGGCGAGGCTGGTCGGGGCACTGATCGGTAGCGCGCTCCTGCTGGCGGGCTGCGCCAATCTGCCGGATTCCTCGGCGCCGCAGGCATTGGGCACGCTCGATCACCAGACGACCTCGAGCGGACCACATCCACCGGTCGCCGGACGTGATCCGGATCTGCTGCTGCACGACTTCCTGGAAGCGACCGCCGATCCGACCGATCATCACAAGACCGCTCGCCAATATCTGTCCACCGCGGCGGCGCAGAGCTGGGACGATTCGGCGGGAACCGTGGTCGTCGACAAACCCGACACGCTGCGCGAATCGCGCTCGGAGAGTACGGCGACCTATCAGATCCGGGCCCGCAAGGTCGGGCAACTGGGGGCCGACGGCACCTACAGTCCGGTCGACGATCTGCTGGAAAGCAGGATCGAGATGACCCGGGTGGATGGTGAATGGCGGATCGACAATCTGCCCTCCGGCGTCGTGATCGACAGCAACGCCTTCTACAAGTCCTACCGCCGCTATGCGGTGAACTTCGGCAATTCCGACGGCACCGCCATGGTGAGCGATCTGCGGTGGCTGTCGACCAGCAAGGACCAGCTGACCTCGATTCTGATGGGATTGCTGTCGCGGGGGCCGCAGGCTCCGCTGGCCCCGGCGGTGCGCAATACGCTGGCCCAGCCGGTGACCGTGCGCGGAATCAGTAAGGGCAACGGTGATCCCTCCGGGGTCGGGGTCGGGGCCGGCGGTGTGCGCATCGATATGACCGGTACCTCCGGATTGGACGCACACAGCCGGGAGCTGCTGGCAGCACAGGTCGTCACGACCCTGTCCGGCGCCGATGTGCTGGGGCCGTTCTACTTCACCGGCGACGGCAGACCGCTCGATGACAAGCACGCCGTATCGGGATGGACGGCCGCCGATGTGAGTAGTTACAACCTCGGCGCGCGGACATCGGACAACGTCGGTCTGCACGTGGTGCGCGATGGTGCGCTGCTGAAGGTGTCGGATAATTCGGTCGCTCCGGTTCCCGGATATTTCGGCGCGCCGCACGGTCTGCAGTCGGTGGGCCTGTCCGAGGACGGTAAATTGGTCGCCGCCGTGGCCGATAGTGGCCGCGGGTCACCGGCACCCGCGCAGATGCTGATCATCGGCAGTTATGACGGCACGCCGTTCCCGGTGGCGCAGGGCAATTCCTTCACCCGGCCGTCGTGGACGCGCGATGGCGGCGCGGCCTGGACGGTGGTGGACGGGGTGCGAGTGATTCGCGCCGTGCACGATCAGAGCAGCGGCAATGTATCGGTGCAGGAGGTCGATTCCTCGGGCCTGTACGCGGCGGCGCCGGGGGAGTCGGGGCCGATTCCCGCTCATGCACCGATCACCGACCTGCGGATATCGCGCACCGGTGCGCGGGCGGCGATGATCATCGGCGGGAAGGTGTATGTCGCGACGGTGGTCCCGAAGCCGGACGGCAAGTATGCGCTGACCTCGCCGCAGCCGGCGGCGGTGAGTTTGAGTACCTCCGCGGTATCGGTGGATTGGCTGGACAACAACACCCTGATCGTGGCGCGTGACGGCAGTGTCGATCCGGTGCAGTCGGTGGGGATCGACGGATCTCAGCCGACGCCGTTCACCAGCCGGAATCTGACCACTCCGGTGCGGGTGGTCAGTGCCTCCCCGAACGCGCAGTATGTCGCCGATTCCCGGGCGGTCATGATGCTGCAGCCGGCCGATCCCAATTCCGAGCGTTTCTGGCGCGAGGTTCAGGGCCTGGGCGTCAACGTGATTCCGGTGCTGCCGGGATAGCCACGCGAGAGCTCACCGGCGAATTTCGCGTTCCCGCACCCCTGAACCTGGTGCCCGCATCCGGCCGCCGCGCACACTCGATCCATGCGGACACTGCTGGATTTGATACTTCCGCAATTCTGCGGGGGGTGTGGGTCGGCCGGTATCGCGTGGTGCGATCCGTGTGCGTCGGCTCTGGCGGCCGAGCCGGTGCGGATATGGCCGCGTACCGACCCGGGGGTGCCGTGCTGGGCGTTGAGCCGGTACGCCGGTCCGGCCCGCCGCGCGGTGATCGCGGCGAAGGAATCCGGTCGGCGGGATCTGGCCGCACCCTTGGGACTGGCGCTGGCCCGTGCGGTCGCGCGGCTGCGGGCTCCGGGCCGCCCGGTGATCCTGGTTCCCGCTCCCACTCGCAGGGCCGCCGCCCGCCGCCGGGGTGGGGATCCGGTCCTGCGTGCCGCGCGTGCCGCATGCGGTTGGCTGACCGATTGCCACGTCGTCCCCGCGTTGTGGACGCGAGGTGAAGTTCGCGATTCGGTCGGATTGGGCGTCAACGCCCGACGGCGCAATCTGGCCGGACGCGTGATGTCTCGGGCCCGCGGTGTGCAGACGTTACATATCGTTGAAAATGCCGAAATAGTACTGGTAGACGATGTTCTGACCACTGGCGCGACGGCTGCGGAGTCGGTGCGGGTGCTGGCCGCGGCCGGTGTTCCGGTCCGTGCCGTACTTGTGACCTGTGCGGCATGAGCCAGAGAAATTTCCGTGAACAGTGGCGGACAGCACGCCGTCGTAATAGCGTTGCTGACAGAGCGATCTGACACCCGAACCCAGAGTTTGGAGGTGGCAACTCGGACTACCTCGTGCCGAAAGCTTCCGGCGTGAACAGCGTGGGTCACGGGTGCCAATCCGTACGGTCACCACAACCCTCGCGGGATATCGAGCCCGGCAATTCGGCACGTACGATTCCCGCCGCACATGAATCGAATGTGCGGCCAGATCCGGGAGGTACGCGTGACGACTTCACGTCCTTCAGTCAAAGAAGCCGATCCCTCGACCGACACCCAGATGGGTGCCTCACATCTGAACGGAGCTGAAAACACCGTTTCCGATGTCCCCCGCACACCGGCAGCGGACGTCGTGGTCAAGGGGCGCAATGTCGAGGTTCCCGACCACTTCCGCATACATGTCGCGGACCGACTCTCCCGCCTGGAACGTTTCGACCCATCGATCTACCTCTTCGACGTCGAGCTGTTCCATGAACGAAATCGCCGCCAGCGCAAGAACTGTCAGCGCGTAGAGATCACCGTGCGCGGTAAGGGGCCGGTGGTTCGTGCCGAGGCCTGTGCCGACAGTTTCTACGGCGCGCTCGAGCAGGCGGTTGCGAAACTGGAATCACGGCTGCGTCGCAGTAAGGACCGGCGCCGCGTGCACTACGGCGACAAGACTCCGGTCTCGGTCGCCGAGGCCACCGCCGCGCTGGTCGACGACTCGCTGATCACCAACCCCAACGGATCCCAGCCGGCCGACTCCCACTACGAGGACTACGCGGGTCCCGGGCATATCGTGCGGACCAAGGTCCATTCGGCGACGCCGATGTCGGTCGACGACGCGCTGTACCAGATGGAGCTGGTCGGCCACGATTTCTTCCTCTTCCACGACCGCGAAACCGATCGCCCGTCGGTGGTCTACCGTCGCCACGCCTTCGACTACGGCCTGATCAGGCTGACGTAGGAACCGACACGCAGCGGGTGGCCGGGCAGCGTGTACGCGCCCGGCCACCCGGCCGGTAGGGCCGCCACCAGCCGCGGAGAGTCACTGTTCGGCGGTGCCGAACCGTTCCCAATGAATGGCCTGCTCGAGTGGACGTCGCTGCCGCCACCCGAACCGTTCCAGGTCTGGGGTCTGTTGAAATTCGTGGACCGGACCGATACACAGCCAGGCCACCGGACGAATTCCGGCCGGCAGGTCGACCAGTTCGGTCAGCACGTCGGTGTCGTAGAAGCTGACCCAGCCGACGCCAACCCCCTCGGATGTCGCGGCGAGCCACAGGTTCTGAATCGCGAGAATCGTTGAGTAGAGCCCGGTTTCGGGTACCGTCGCGCGGCCCAGTACCTGCGGCCCGCCGCGCCCGTCGTCGTGGGTGACCACGATTCCGGTTCCGCTCTCGGTGATCCCCTCGATCTTGATCGGTTCGAAGGTGCGGGCCCGTTCCGGCGGCAGCGAATCCCGGAATTCGATGCGCTTGTCCCGGACATGGTCGGCGAACCGGGTGAGGGTGGATCGCTCGCGGATGACGACGAAATCCCACGGCTGAGAGTTGCCGACACTCGGCGCGCGATGCGCGGCGTCGAGAATCCGGAGCAGGGTCGTATCGTCGATGAGTTCGCCGGTGAATTCGGCGCGCACATCGCGCCGCCGCCGGATCACATCGTAGATGTCGGCTGCGGGCATATGGGGATCGGGCATTCGGGGGTCAGGCATTCGGGGGTCAGGCACGGACACCGCATCAGTGAAGCAGTCGCGGCAGCGCCCGATCGCACCGGCTCATGATTCGGTGCGATCGGCGCCGCTGGAGTCCGTCCTAGGCGGCTGAGCCGACGGTTTGGCGCCGTTCGGCGACCCGGCGTTTACCTTCCCGCAGCGCGGTGCGCAGACCGCGCCGCCGCCCGGTGCGCGGGTCGACGGTCCCGATACCGCCGAAGGCGCGTTCGGAGCGGGTTTCCGGGGCGTCGTCGGTGCCGCGCAGCAGATACTTATTGGGCAGCGACAGTTTGATGACGGTCCGCCACGCTTTCGCGTATTGCACCGGCAGCGATCCGGTCGTGTACGGCAGATCGTATTTATCGCACAATTCACGGACCCGGACCCCGATCGCCCGTAGCCGGTTACTCGGCAGGTCCGGGAACAGGTGGTGTTCGATCTGGTGCGAGAGGTTGCCGGTCATGAAATGCATGACCGAGCCGCCGCTGATATTGGCGCTGCCGAGCATCTGCCGCAGATACCACTCACCCTGGGTTTCGCCTTGGACATCGTCCTTGGTGAACTTCTCCGCGCCGTCGGGGAAGTGGCCGCAGAAGATCACCGCGTTGGTCCAGATATTGCGGATGATATTGGCGGTGATATTGGCGGTGAGGGTGCTCAGGAAGAACGGGCCGGTCAGCAGCGGGAAGATCAGATAATCCTTCGTCGCCTGTTTGCCGACCTTCTTCAGGACGACCGTCCGGTCGTGTTCGAACTGCTTGCGTTCGGGGGAATCGGCGGCCCACTTCTTCTTGGCCACCTTGCCCAGTTCGAGATGCTGGATCGCCACGCCGTATTCGAAGAACATCTGCAGCAGCAGATTGTAGATCGGCTGGCCGAGATAGAACGGCGCCCAGCGTTGATCGCGAGTGACCCGCAGCAGTCCGTAGCCGATATCGTCGTCCATCCCCAGGACATTGGTGTACTTGTGGTGCAGGTAGTTGTGCGTGATCTTCCAGTGCTCGGACGGGCCGACGTTATCCCACTCCCAGGTCGAGGAGTGGATTTCCGGATCGTTCATCCAGTCCCACTGCCCGTGCATCACATTGTGGCCGATCTCCATGTTCTCGACGATCTTGGCGACCGAGAGCATGGCGGTTCCGGCGAACCAGGCCGGGGGTAGGAAGCTGGCGAACAGCACCACGCGGGCGCCGATTTCGAGGGTGCGCTGGAAACGGATCACGTTGCGGATGTAGCGGGCATCGGCCACGCCGCGGGACGACTCGATCTCGCGGCGGATCGTATCCAGCTCAGCGCCGATCGCCTCCACATCCTCGGGGGTGAGGTGGGCGTATTCCTTGACATCCGAGATCGCCATGGTGGTTACACTACCGTAGGTTACGGTGCCGTAGGTTCCTTCGGTGATGGATTACCACTGTGGCGTATACCGCATTGTGATCATGTCCGATATATGGCTAGATGATGCGCTTGCGGCGCTGACGCAAACGCACGCGGACGGTCGCTCGCTCGCGCAGCGCGCGGCGGCGGATGACCTGCTTCTCCGCCCGCGCCTTTTCCTGCAGTGCCAGCTTCGTTTCGCGCAGCGCGGCCTTTTCCTGCTGAGCCTTCACCCGCACCGCGACTTTGACTTCGGCCATCGCCGAGCGCAATCCACGGCGCTGTCCGGTCAGCGGGTCCACAACGGGCCGTAATCGCGCGGTATCGGCGGCCGGCCGCAGCAGGGCCGCGAATTTTCGCTCCGAGGCGGTCTCGGGCGCATCGTCGGCGGTGCGGCGCAGAAAGCGGTCGGGTAGCGCCAGTTTGTGAATTGTCCGGAAGGCGAGCAGGTACTGCTTACCCAGCGACCCGGTCGTATACGGCAGATCGTATTTATCACACAGCTGACGAACCTGGACCGAGATCTGCGCATAGCGGTTGCTGGGAATATCCGGAAACAGGTGGTGCTCGATCTGATAGCACAGGTTGCCGCTCATGAACGCCATCGCCGGTCCGGCGTCGAAGTTGGCGCTACCGAGCATCTGCCGCAGATACCATTCGGCCCGGGTCTCACCGTCGAACTGCTCCTCGGTGAATTTTTCGGCGCCGTCCGGAAAGTGCCCGCAGAAGATCACCGCGTACGCCCACAGATTGCGGAGCAGATTCGCGGTGGTATTGGCCTGTAGTGTCCGTTTCCAGCCGGGCCCGCTCAGCAGCGGAAAGACCACGAAGTCCTTGGCCACCTGGCGGCCGGCCTTACGCCAGAACTGCCGATTCGGCTCCGACAACAGGTCGCTGCGCGGAACCCCGCTCTGCAGCTTCTCGATCTTCAGATCGTGCAGGGCGATACCCCACTCGAACAGCGCAGCCAAGACTAGATTGGCCACCGGCTGGGCGAGATTGATCGGCTTCCACTGTTCGTCGCGGGTCATCCGGAGAATTCCGAAGCCCACGTCGTCGTCCATGCCGACGATATTGGTGTAGACGTGATGGGAGAAGTTGTGCGCGCGCTTCCACTGGGTCGAGGTGCCGGTCATATCCCATTCCCAGCTGGTGGAATGGATTTCCGGGTCGTTCATCCAGTCCCACTGCCCGTGGCTGATGTTGTGCCCGAGCTCCATGTTCTCGATGATCTTGGCGACCGTGAGCATCGCGGTCCCCGCCGCCCAGGCCCATTTGTTGCGGCCGGCGAACAGGGTCGCGCGCGCGGCGGCCTCGAGGGTGCGCTGGGCGCGGATGGTGCGGCGGATATAGCGAGCGTCGCGCTCGCCGAGTGACTGCTCGGCGGTCCGGCGGATGCTGTCGAGCTCCGCGCCGAGGGTTTCGATGTCGGCGGCCGTCAGATGCGAATAAGCCTGAATATCGGTTATGGCCACGGTGTCTGGCTGCCTTTGCGCTGCTCGGGCGGAAAATTCGAGGGGAATGCCGCGGCGGTCGCATCGGCGAACCGGGCACGGACTGCGCCGCGCGGATCGTCGACGGGAGGTCTCGGTATCCCCTTCTCAGGATACCGGGCAAACGCTCGCACCCGGCTACAGGTCCAGGGTGCAATCGCCGGCGGCGGCGCTGATGCAGGTCTGCACCTTTTCCCCGGCCTGATGCTCATTGCCGTTGCGCAGATCGCGCACATGTCCCGCGGTGAGGGTGGCCACACAGGTCTGGCAGATGCCCATCCGGCAACCGAAGGGCATCTGCACACCCGCCGCCTCACCGGCCTCGAGCAGACTGGTCGCGCCGTCGATATCGGTCCTGCGATCGGTGCGCGCGAAGGTGACCGTGCCACCCTCACCGGCCGCCGAACGCTGCACCTCGAACCGCTCGACATGTAGCTTGTCGCTGATATCGGCCGCGGCCCAATGTCTTTCGACATCGTTGAGCAGTCCGGTCGGGCCGCACGCCCAGGTTTGGCGGTCTCGCCAGTCCGGATGCCGCGAATCCAGTTCGGCCAGTTCGAATTTGCCGTTCTCGCCGGTGAGGTGGACATAGGAGGTGAAGCCGGGGTGCCGGTCGTGCAGGGCGCGCAGTTCAGCACCGAACATCACATCCTCGGCGGTCCGGGCGGAATGGATGTGCACGATATCGGACATCCCGTCACCGCCGTCGCGGCCCGCCGAGCGGCGGTCCAGGGTCCGCAACATCGCCATCACCGGGGTGATGCCACTGCCGGCGGTGATGAACAGCACCTTCTCCGGAGGCGGTTCGGGCAGCACGAAACCGCCCTGCGGGGCCGCCAGCCGCACGATCGTCCCGGCCGGAACGCCGGTGACAAGGTGGCTGGACAGGAAGCCCTCCGGCATCGCCTTCACCGCGATCGAGATCACCCGTTTGGCGCGATTGTCCGGATCGGTCCAGTTGGGCGGGCAGGTCAGTGAATACGACCGCCAATGCCAGCGGCCGTCGACCAGCACGCCGATTCCGATGTATTGGCCCGGGGTGAAGGTGAAATCGAAGCCCCAGCCCGGCTTGATCACCAATGTCACCGAATCGGAGGTCTCGGCGCGCACCTCCACGATTCGCCCGCGCAGTTCCCGAGCCGACCACAGCGGGTTGATCAGGTGGAGATAGTCGTCGGGCAGCAGCGGGGTGGTGATCCGGGCCGCGGCCCCGCGGACCGCGTCCAGTCGGGTCCTGCCCGCCAATTTCGCGTCGGCCACCGGGGCCTCGAGCCATGCCCGCAAGCCCTGAACCGATTTCGACACCATGCTGCGAATGCTCATTTCCTGTGCTCACGCGCCCGCGGCGCACCGTCTGATGCAAGGTTACGGCATCGTAGGTTAGCGCCCGATTTCAGAGCAGGTCGAGCAGGAACGGCAACTCCTGGATCGCGTACCAGGCGAGCTGATGATCCTCGGCGTCGCCGAGGACGAATTCGGCATCCGGATCACCCAGATCGGCGGCGTCGATAACGTCCACGGCCTTGGCTACCTGCGGTTCTGCCTCGGCGAGATCGACGTGCACCGAGGCGATCCGCTGATACTCGATCGGGCCGGACAGCCGCACCACCGCATCGTCGAGATCCGGCCGGGCGGTGATATCGGTCATATCGATGGCGATCACCGCGCGCCGGTATACCGGAGCCTGGTAATCGGCGTCCGGGGTGCTGTCGTCCGGTGTGTTGTGGTCCGGGGAGGTGTCCTCGGTGTGCAGCAGGGCGGTCTCACGCTCCTGTGCCAGTAGCCGCAATGCCGCCCGGGCCGCCTCGCCCATCGCGACCTCGGCCAGTTCGTCGTCGTCGCCGGAAGCGTAGGCCTCGCGCAGCGCGGGGGTGACCGCGAACGCGGTGTCGTTGATCGCGCGCAGTTCGCGCTGGTCCACCAACCGGCGCAGCATGGTGATGGTGGCGGGTACGTAGACCCGCGTTTTTCCCTGATCAGACGCAGGCACCGAGCATCTCCTCCATGGATTCGGGTACCGCGGCCGCGAGTACCGCGATATCTGCCATCGCCTCGCGATCGGCATTGAGACCGTAGAACACCCGCCCGTCGTAGGAGGTGATACCGATACTCGAAGCCTGATGGCGCAGCAATGGCGACACCGGATACATCTCGAGCATCCGCGCGCCGCCGACATACATCGGCTGCTGCGGACCCGGGGCGTTGGTGATCACCAGATTGAATGTGTGTTCGGCGAACGTACTCGCCGCCCGCACACTCATCGCATGCAGGCTCGCCGGCGCGAAACCGGCCATGTGAATCAGTGTGCGGGCCTTGACACCGCGGCGGTGCCTGGCGTTCTCGGCGGTGGCGTGCGAGATATGCGACAACCGCATCACCGGATTGGATTCGCCCACCGGCAGATCGATGAGGAACGAGGAGACCTCCGCGGCGGGCGGGACGGTATCCAGGCCGCCGTCCTCGACGTAGACCGACATCGGAACCACCGCGCGCAGCACCGCGGACTGGGTCAGCACCTCACCCCGCGACTGCTGGAAAATCCGCAGCGCACCGGTGACCACCGCCAGGATCGCGTCGTTGATCGAACAGTCGAAGCGTTTGCGGATCCGCCGGTAGTCCGCGAGGTCGGTGGCGGCGATATCGAATCGGCGGCTGCGCGAGATCGCGGTGTTGAAGATGCTGTCGGGGGCGGTGCGACCGGCCGCGCGTACCCTCGCCAGCACGGATTCGGTGGCCGAGCGCGCCGCCTGGGCCACCGCCGAGGTGGTGGTGCCCACATCGCGCAGTACCTCCCACGCGGCGGCGGGCTGGGAGACGACCTCGGCGACGGCCATCCCGAGCAGTTCCAGATTGCCGGGTTCCTGATGCGCCACCCAGGTATCGGGTGCGAGTTCGCGCGGCGCGGGGCCGGTGTCCAGGATGACGTGCCCGATCTCGAGTGCGGATTCGCCGTCGACCAGCGCGGAGTGCGTCTTTGTGAAGATCGCGCTGCGGCCGTCGGTCAGCCCCTCGATCAGGTACATCTCCCACAGCGGACGGGCCGGATCCAGCGGCCGCGAGGCCAGCCGCCCCACCAGTTCGTAGAGCTGATCGGCCGTACCCGGTGCCGGCAGCGCGGAACGACGGACGTGATAGGTCAGGTCGAATCGGCTGTCCTCGACCCAGATCGGGCGCCCCACCCGCAACGGGATCTCGCGAACCTTGCGGCGATAGCGCGGAACCAGCGGCAGCCGGCTGTCGACCAGGCCGAGCAGGCGCTGATAATCCAGGCCGGGCGCCGCGGCGTCGGCGGGCGCGGTCTCGGGTGCCGCGGGAGCGGGGGATTCCTCGGGCGGCGTGGCACGCACGATCGCCAGTGAGCCGATATGCACCGGATTACTACTCGACTCGAGCCGGAAGAACTCCGCATCCCGCGGCGACAGTCTGGTGATCACGCTGTCGGTTACTCCTTTCGGTGCATTCCGTGATTTCCCCCGCCTTCCATTGTGCGGTGCCACAACCCGTTCGCGGCCGATCGTGTGGGACTTGTCGCGTCGGCTCGGAAATCGCCCCGCGTCGCGTTCGGCATGGCATGCTGGTGCGGTTCGTGCCATGGGCATGCCGACAGGGGGAGTGTCGAAATGGGGAATTCATATGCCGGCCCGGTATACGCCCGCTCGACCGGGCGGGCTCCGGTCTCGGAACCGCCACTGGAATCGCGTGCGGGCAGTGCCCGAACCGGAGATCGCCACGCGCGATCGCGCACCGCGCGCCGGAGCGGACATGACGGCCGATCGCCGTCCGGCTCGGCGGCCATGGGTGCGGTGGTTACCCGGCAGGGCGCTGCGACTGATGAAACCAATTGTGCCGCTGAGCGATTCGCGCAGCGGGTGATGCGCTTGGTGCTGGAGGTCATCGATGGCCGCAGACCGCTGGGACAGTTGCGTCCGGTGGTCGAACCGACCGTCCTGGCGGCCGTC
>JAFMQT010000215.1:0-5894 GCA_017354515.1 Nocardia sp.
CGCTGGTTCGGGGTCGCCGAGGCGCCGTTCGGCTGGCCCTACGAGGTGCTGGCGTGGATGACCCGGGTCAGCGATGCCAGTTGGTGGATGCGACTGCCGGCTCTGGCCGCGGGCGTGCTGTGCTGGCTGGTGATCAGCCGCGAGGTTCTGCCCCGGCTGGGCGCTCGGGTCCGCCGCGACAAGGTGGTGCGCTGGACCGCGGGACTGGTGTTCCTGGCCGCCTGGCTGCCCTATGACAACGGTCTGCGCCCGGAACCGCTGATCGCCCTCGGCGCACTGCTGACGTGGTGCTCGATCGAACGCTCGATCGCCACCAAACGGCTGCTGCCCGCCGCGATCGGAGTGCTCATCGCGGCCTTCTCACTGGCCGCCGGCCCGACCGGGCTGATCTGCATCGCCGCCCTGATCGCGGGCTCGCGGCCGGTGCTGCAGCACATCATCGCGCGCGCCAAGGGCGGAGGTTCGCCGGGTGCGGCGATACTTCGCTACGGCGCACTGCTGGCCGCAGGCGCGTCCGCCGGGATGCTGGTGCTGGTGGTCGTCTTCGCCGATCAGACGCTGGCCACGGTGCTGGAGGCGACCCGGGTCCGCAAGATCATCGGACCGAACGCGGCCTGGTTCGATGAACGCACCCGCTGGGATTCGCTGCTGATGCTGTCCCCGGACGGTTCGCTGGCACGTCGTTTCGGAATTCTGGGCATGCTGATGTGCCTGTTCGTCTGTGTACTGCTCATGCTGCGCAAGAACGGCCGGATTCCCGGCACCTCGAAGGGGCCCGCCGCGCGCATCCTCGGCATCGTGTTCATGTCGCTGCTGCTGATGATGTTCACCCCCACCAAATGGACCCACCACCTCGGCGTCTACGCCGGACTGGCCGGATCGGTGGCGGCACTGACCGCGGTTGCGGTGGGTATCAACGGAATTCGCGCCAGATACAATCGATCGCTGTTCGCGGCGGCGGTATTCTTCGTCCTCGCGATCACCTTCACCGGTTCCAACGGCTGGTGGTACGTCTCCAGTTATGGGGTGCCGTTCTTCGACAAGGCCCCCCTGCTCGCCGGCAAGGGCCTGTCGACGGGCTTCCTGGGCCTGGCGGTGCTGTGCCTGCTGCTGGCCGCCTATCTGTATTACCGCGAGCCGTATCGCAAACCCGACCGGCCCGGCCGGTTCGACACCATGGCGATCCAGCCGCTGACCATCGCGGCGGCGGTCATGGTGCTGTTCGAAGTGCTGTCGCTGGCCAAGGGTGCGATCTCGCAGTACCCGGCGTATTCGGTCGCGAAATCGAATGTGCGTGCGCTGGCGGGGAATTCATGTTCGCTGGCCGATGAGGTGCGGACCGAGACCAACACCGCCGATTCACTGCTACCGCCCTATTCCGGTTCCGTGGCCGATGGCCTGGCCGCCGAGAACGTCGGATTCACACCGAACGGCGTGGCCGAGGATCTGACCGCCGACGCCGAGGAGACCACCACCGGCGGCGCGAATTCGATCAATACCCATTCCGCCAACAAGACCACCCAGACCACCATCGCCGGAACCGGCGGCGGCACGGCCGAACAGACCGGCATCAACGGCAGTACCGTCGCCCTGCCGTTCGGCCTGGACCCCGCCCGCACCCCGGTGCTGGGCAGCTACACCACCGGATCCAAACAGCAGGCGCGTCTGACCTCGACCTGGTACCGGATGGATATCGACGCCGTCCGCCACGATCCGGCTTATCAGGTACTCGTGGTCACCGCCGCGGGCCGGATCAAGTATGTGACCCGCGACGGCGTGGTCAAATACGGCCAGGACCTGAAGGTCGAATTCGCCCACCGATCCGCCGACGGCAAGGTGAGTCCGCTGGGCTCGTTCATGCCCCTCGATATCGGCGGTGCGCCGTCCTGGCGCAATATGCGCGTTCCGCTCGACAAGGTGCCGGACGGGACGAACGCGGTGCGGATCGTCGCGGTGGCCGACGATCTGACGCCGAAACAGTGGCTCGCGGTGACCCCGCCGCGGCTGCCGAGACTGGCCTCACTGGATTCGGTGGTCGGACGCACCGATCCGGTGCTCGAGGACTGGCACGTCGGCCTGGCCTTCCCGTGCCAGCGTCCGTTCAACCACAAGGACGGGGTCGCCGAGGCGCCCAAGTGGCGCATCCTGCCGGACCGGGTCGGGTCGGACGCGTCGAACGCCTGGCAGGACGATATCGGCGGCGGTCCGCTCGGCTGGACCGGATTGCTGTTGTCGGCGCAAACCGTCCCGGCCTATCTGAACCACGACTGGTCCCGCGATTGGGGTTCGCTGGAGCGCTTCACACCATATGTTCCCGCAGCTGAACCGGCCTCCATCGGGGTTGTCACGCAGAATCGGTGGGGCTGGGCCAAGGACGCTCCGATCAAGGTCAAATAGCGATGAGTCCGCATTGAGACAGGCAACAGCGACCGGGGACCGCATCAGTTTCACTACGGGCAGATAACATCACCATCCGTGCCCGACGCTGCAACCGCTGTCTTGACAAAACCGCCGCGGAACGAGAAGAACCCGGTGATGTCGAGTGATTTCCGGATCGCCCGGCTGATCGCCGTGATCGCCGGCCTGCTCGGCTCGATATTGGCCATCGCCACGCCGTTCCTGCCGGTGGAACAGACCACCGCCCAGGTGAACTGGCCGCAGGGCGGAACGGTCGGCAGTGTCGAGTCGCCACTGATGTCGCAGGTCCCCATCGACCTGCGGGCCTCCGTTCCGTGCTCGCTGGTCGCCCGGCTCCCGCAGGGCGGAATGCTGCTCAGTGCCGCACCGCCGCAGGGCGAGGGCGCGGCACTGCAGAGCATGTTCGTGCGAGTGACCCCCGATTCGGTGGATGTGGTCGATCGCAACGCGATCGTGGCCTCCGCCAAGCGTTCGGCGATGTCAGGCTGCTCGACGATCACCATCGACTCCGATATCAGCCACACCTCCGCCCGGTTCGAGGGCCTGACCGAACAGGTCGAACATCCGACGGCCACGGGCACCGAGAAGGTCGCGCAGCCGGTGGAGGGCACCCTGCAGGGTGATCTGCGGCCGCAGGTGGTCGGCGTGTTCTCCGATCTGAAGGGCCCGGCGCCGGCGGGGCTGTCGTTCCATATGACGGTCGATTCCCGGTTCTCCTCGACCCCGACGCTCACCAAGTTGATCGCGATGCTGGGCGCGGTGCTGTTCACGCTGATCGCGCTGGCCGCCCTGGCCCGCCTGGACACCGGTGACGGCCGCGGCCACCGCCGCTTCTTGCCGGCGAACTGGCTCAAACCCACCTGGGCCGACGGGGCGGTCCTGGGCACGCTGCTGGTGTGGCATTTCATCGGCGCCAATACCTCCGACGACGGCTACATCCTCACAATGATGCGGGTCGCCCCGCACGCGGGCTATCTGGCCAACTATTTCCGCTGGTACGGCGTTCCCGAAGCGCCTTTCGGCTGGTACTACTACGTGATCCAAGCCTTCGCGCAGATCTCCACGGCCAGTCCGTGGGTGCGGATTCCGGCGCTGCTGTGCGGCATCCTGTGCTGGATGGTGATCAGCCGTGAGGTGGTGCCCCGGCTGGGACGCGGCGCGCGGATCTCGCGAGTCGCGCTGTGGACCGGCGGGCTGGTCTTCCTGGCCTTCTGGCTGCCCTACGACAACGGCCTGCGCTCGGAACCGATCGTCGCCCTCGGTGCCCTGCTGACCTGGGTCTCGATCGAACGGGCCATCGCCACCTCCCGGTTGTTGCCGGCGGCGATCGCGGTCCTGTTCGCGGCCTTCACCCTCGCCGCGGCACCCACCGGTCTGATGTGTGTGGCCGCCCTGCTCGCCGGTCTGCGGCCGCTGGTGCGGATCGTGGTGCGCCGAAAACGCGATCTGCAGAATCGGATGGGCAGCGGCTGGCGTTCGTCGGGCTGGGCGTCCACCGTGCCGCTGCTGGCGCCGATCGCCGCGGCCGGATTCCTGGTCCTGACCGTCGTCTACAGCGATCAGACCTTCGCCGCGATCCAGGAGGCCGACCGCGTCCGGCGCATCGCCGGCCCCAATCTGGCCTGGTACGAGGACTATCTGCGCTACTACTATCTGTTCGTGCAGACGGTGGACGGTTCGGTCTCGCGCCGGTTCGCCTTCCTCGTGATGATTCTGTGCCTGATCACGACGGCGCTGGTGCTGTTGCGGCGCAAGCAGATTCCGGGTCTGGCCAGTGGTCCGGCCTGGCGGCTGATCGGGGTGGTCTGCGGAACCATCTTCTTCATGATGTTCAACCCCACCAAGTGGACCCACCACTTCGGCGCGTACGCCGGTATCGCCGGTGCGCTGGCGGCGGCGACCGCGGTGGCGGTTTCGGCGACCGCGCTGCGCTCGCGCAAGAATCGCTCGATCTTCCTGGCGGCCTTGCTGTTCGCGCTGGCGCTGTCGTTCTCCGGCACGAACGGCTACTGGTACGTGTCCAGTTACGGCGTGCCGTGGTTCGACAAGCAGGTCCGACTGCACGGCATCGCCTCGAATACGGTAGCGCTGGTGCTGTTCGGCCTGGCACTGCTGACGGTAATCTGGCATCTGCTGCGCGAGGGCTATGCCAAACCGCCGGAAAGCCCGAAAACAGCTCGGGGACAGCGAATACGCAAATTCGCGGCGATTCCGCTGACCGTGATCGCCGCGGCCATGGTGCTTTTCGAGGTACTGTCGCTGGCCAAGGGCGCGATCTCGCAGTACCCGGCCTATTCGCTGGCGCGCGGCAATGTCGACGCGGTCACCGGTAAACGCTGCGGTATCGCCGATGACGTTCTGGTGGAAACCGATCCGAATCAGGGCCGGCTGACTCCGATCATCGACCCGGTCCATCCGCCCGCCAACGGTGATCCGCTGGGCGGCGGCGCGCCGGTCGGATTCGACCCCAACGGGGTGCCGACCGACCTGAAGGCCGATGCGGTGGAGGTCAAGCCGGGCACCGGTAACACCTCCAACCAATCCGTAGGCGCCAACTTCGCCCAGGGACAGAACGCCGGCACCGGTGGCGGCCGCACCGCCGCGGCGGGTATCAACGGCTCCTCGGTAGCCCTGCCTTTCGGACTGGATCCGAAGACCACACCGGTGATGGGCAGCTACCAGTCCGGACTGCAGCAGCCGGCGCATCTGACCTCGAGCTGGTATCAACTGCCGCCGCGGTCGGCGGACTCGCCGCTGGTGGTGATCTCCGCGGCCGGACGCATCCTGTCCTTCGATCAGACCAAGGCGCTGCAGTACGGCCAGGATCTGAAGCTGGAATACGGCAAACGCCAGCCGGATGGCTCGGTCAAGTCCGAGGGCACCTACATCCCGCGCGATATCGGTCCCGCACCGGTGTGGCGCAATCTGCGGGTTCCGTTGTCGGACATCGCCCCCGACGCCGACACCGTGCGGATCGTCGCGAACCGAAATGTGCTGATCGGCGATCAGTGGCTGGCCTTCACGCCGCCGCGGGTTCCGAAGATGGTGACGCTGAACGCCTTGCTCGGTTCCAAACAACCGGTCCTCGAGGACTGGGCGGTGGGCCTGCAGTTCCCGTGCCAGAACCCGTTCCCGCATCATTACGGTGTGGCATCGATGCCGAACTACCGCATCAAGCCGGATCGGCCGCTGGCGGTCAGCTCGACCGATACCTGGCAGGCGGAGGAGTTCGGCGGTCCGCTCGGATTCACCAATATGCTGGCGAGTGCGACCACCATCCCGACCTATCTGAAGGACAACTGGGCCAGGGATTGGGGCTCGCTGGAGCGGTACGACCGGTACTATCCGGACGCGCGGCCGGCCACCATCGATACCGGCACCACGAACCGTTCCGGATTGTGGACCCCCGGACGTCTGCGGGTCTTCTGAGATTCTGATCGGAACATAGCGGCGGGGGGGGGGGGGGGGGGGGGGGG
>JAFMQT010000215.1:5904-7488 GCA_017354515.1 Nocardia sp.
CCGCCCGCCGTATTTCCACTGAACTACCTGACTACGTGCTCTTATGCGTCGACATGTTCGATCCATTCGTAGACGGGCAAGTCCCCCTCGGGGGTTATCTGACGGCGAGCGGTCGATTTGAATCGTTCATAACCGCCGTCGGTATGGACGCGCAGTTCACTGCCCGGTGGCGTAATGGGGACGATGCGGCGCGGCAGGTCGGCCGGACCACCCTCGAGTAAAGCTTTCGGTGAGCTACCCATAGCTGAAGGCTCCCACAAGACACCGCGACAGCCGGGTGATTCGGCGAAAGACACGCGCTACCGCACGTTTACCCCGTTCTCACCAGCAATTTCCCGGACTACAGCGGCAGCAGATGGTGCTTGCGCGGATTGCGCTGAACCTTCTTGTCACGCAACAGCGCCAGCGCCCGCCGCAGTTCCAGACGCGTCGAGGAGGGCTCGATGACGGCGTCGATATAGCCGCGTTCGGCCGCCTGCCACGGAGTCGCGATGGTCGTGTTGTAGAAGTCGATCATCTGCTGGCGGATGGTTTCGCGCTGATCCTCCGGTGCGGCCTCGATCTGGCGTTTGCCGATGAGGTTGATCGCACTCTCGGCGCCCATCACCGCGATCCGGGCGGTCGGCCAGGCGAAATAGGCGTCCGCACCCAATGCCTTGGCGCCCATCAGTGCCCACGCGCCGCCGTAGGCCTTGCGGACCACGACGGTCACCTTCGGCACCGTGGCCTCGACATAGGCGAACAGGAACCGGCCACCGCGCTTGATGATGCCGGTCTTCTCCTGTTCGAGCCCGGGCAGGATGCCCGGGGTGTCCACGACGAATACCAGCGGGATCTCGAAGGCGTCGCACATGCGGATGAAGTGCGCGGCCTTATCGCTGGCCTTGGTGTCGAGCGCGCCGGCCAGATACATCGGCTGACTGGCGACCACACCCACCGAACGACCATCCACCCGGGAGAATCCGATGATGACATTGCGCGCCGCATCGGCGCCGATCTCGTGGAATTCGCCGTCATCGAAGATGCGGAGCAGCACCTCGTGCATATCGTAGGAGGCGTTGTCGGAATCCGGGATCAGCGAGTCGAGTTCACGGTCGGTATCGGTGATCTCCGGCTCCAACCCCGGATTCACGATCGGGGGCATTTCCTGGCAGCTCGAGGGCAGATAGCTCAGATAGTTGCGCGCCCATTCGAAGGCCGCCTTCTCATCCTTGGCGACGTGGTGGATATTGCCGTATTCGGCCTGGTTGTAGGCACCGCCGAGTTCCTCGAAGGTGACGTCCTCGCCGGTGGACTCCTTCACGGTCTGCGGGCCCGTGACGAACATGTGCGCGGACGCCGTAGCGATCACCACATCGGTGTTGATCGGCTGGTACACCGCACCGGCGGCGCAGCTGCCCAGGATCAGCGAGACCATCGGCACCGCGCCGGAGAGCCCCTCCATACCGACCGACATCTCCGCATACCAGTTCAGGGAGGTCACCGCCTCCTGCACTCGCGCGCCGCCGGAGTCGTTGATGCCGATCAGCGGGCAGCCCATCTTGGCCGCGAACCGCATCAGCGCGGACACCTTGCGGCCGAACA
>JAFMQT010000559.1 GCA_017354515.1 Nocardia sp.
GCCTGGGACATGGCGTGTGCGGCCGGCTGCTGCGCGGCCTTCTCCGCGTTCGACCCCACGGCCCCGGGGGCGCCGACGATCACCGCGCCGGCCTTGTCCTTCAGCTGGAATCGGCCGCCCTGGGTGTTCAGCGTGCCCATCGGAGTGCGGATCGAGGTCGACATATCGCGGGTATTGCTCGTGTACTGCACGCCCGGGAGCACCTCGGTGCTGAGGGTGAACGGGTCGGCGGGAGCCGGGGGCGCGGCAGGTGCGGCCGTGGCTGTCGCGGTGACGACGCTCGTCGCCAATAACGCCATTGTCGCACTGGAGGCCAGGCGGGTTGTCTTCTTCATCAGAATCCTCATCGTTCTCGAGCGGATAAGGGTGCCGCGGGGGTGCTGTTCGGTGCGGACCGAATCGCATCGCTCGGCGCGCGATTTCCGGGAAATTGGAAGCAGCGCGAGCTGAGAGTAGCGTCGGAATGGGCTGTGGAAACGGGTCCAGCCGATATATTTACGGCGGAGAAATTTTGCTCATCAATCGGATACAGTCGCGTAATGCGAAATTAACAGGGGGAGTTCGGGATTGATGATCATTTTCCCGAAAGCTATTGTGCCGCTATTTGTCGACTGCCGGGCAGACGCGCGCTGCCCGCGTGCCGATGGTTGCCGTTCGCCCGGCAGGCGCTACCGGTAGTGTCGCCGCCCGGGACCAGCGCTGGCGTTCTGGACGAGTGACCAGTAATCTTCCCGCACGCGGTTCGAGGAGGCGGTCGCGCAGTTGCGGCCGGATTGAAGGAGCGATCAGTGACGTTTTCCCGGCGATCGATGCTCACCGGCGCCGTGACCGCCGCCGTCACCGCGGGCGTGACCGGTGGCCCGGCCGCGGCCGAGCCGGCGGAGGGCGGGGGATATCTGGTCGGCGCCGGGATCGCGGACGCCACGGGCGCGGTGGCCGGCCAGGGCATGATGGGCTATTCCGAACTCGATCAGGTCGCGGCCGGCTTGCTGATGCGCACCTGGGCGCGTGCCTATATCGTCGTCGACCGCGCCGTCGGTACCCGGATCGCCTTCGTCACCGTCGATATCGGATGCCTGTTCCAATCGGTGCACTCGGAGGTGCTGCGGAGGCTGGCACATCGTTTCGGCTCGCTCTATTCCGAACGAAATGTCAATATAAACGCCACACACAATCATAATTCCTGCGGTGGTACTGCTCGTGAATACGCGTATTCATTGGCGGCCTATGGCTTTCAGAATAATTCTCATGAGGCGGAGGTTCGCGGAATCGTCGCCGCCATTGTCGCCGCCCACGAGAATCTCGCGCCCGGAACTCTGGCACTCGGACACGGCGAACTGCACGACGCCTCCGCGAATCGGTCCCGGACGGCATTCGAACGCAATCCCGCACCGGACAAGGCCCGGTTTCCGAACGCCATCGATCCCGCGGTGACCGTGCTGCGGATGCGTCAGGGCGGCAGGGATATCGGCGCGATCACCTGGTTCGCCACGCACGGCACCTCCCTGACCGATGCCAACCGGCTGATCTCCGCTGACAACAAGGGCTATGCGAGCTATCGGTGGGAGCACGAGGAGAACGGGACGCGGCCGGGCGCGGGAAAACCGGCATTCGTGGCGGCCTTCGCGCAGACCAACGCCGGCGATATGACCCCGAACCTGGCCCTGAGACCGTGGCATCCGAGCGGTCCCACCGAGGACAATCGGCTCAACTGCGCGTTGATCGGCGAACGCCAATATCGGGCCGGCCGCGCGGCTTTCGAAGCGGCCCGGCCCATGCGTGGCGGGGGAGTCGATGCCGCGCTGCGCTATGTGAACATGGCCGATGTCGCGATCGACGGCTCCTACACACCCGATGGCAAACCGGCGCGTACCACCCCGGCGATGATGGGCGCCGCGGCGGCCGCGACCAGCTCCGAGGACAACTGGGAGACCCAGCTGTCGTTCCTGCGGGAGGGGCAGAAGAATCCGGTGGTCGCCGCGCTCGGCGGACTCGACGCCCCGATCGAGCAGTGGATCCGCGACGCGCAGGCGCCCAAACTGATCGTCGCTCCGCTCGGTGTGCTGCCGCCGCGCCCATGGGTGCCGATGACGGTGCCGATTCAGATCCTGCGCGTCGGGGATCTGGTACTGGCCTCGGGCCCGGCCGAATACACCGTCGTATCGGGGCTGCGCATCCGGGAGCTGGTCGCCCACGCCCTGTCGGTTCCGCTGGAAAATGTTCTGATGCAGGGCTATTCGAACGGCTACTGCGGATATGTCACGACACCGGAGGAGTACGTGTCCCAGCAGTACGAGGGCGGGGAAACCCTGTTCGGCCGGTGGACACTGCCGGCGTATATGCAGGAATTCGACCGTCTGGCGCGTGCGGTCGCCGCCCGCACCGACCTGGGACGCGGGCCGGCGCCGCTGGATTGGACCTCGGGCCCGCAACCGAATTTGCTGCCCGGCGTCCCCGACGATGTGCCGGTGGCCGGACGATCCTTCGGCGACGTGCTGACCGCGCCACGGACTTCCTACCGTCGCGGCGACACCGTGCGGGTCGAGTTCTGCGGCGCCCATCCGAACAACGACTTACACACCGGCGGAACATATTTCGAGATCCAGCGTGCCGAGGGGGCGGGGTGGCGAACGGTCTACACCGACAACGACTGGTGTACCGAGATGCATTGGTCCCGCCCGCCCGGTCAAGCCGCGGCCTCGATCATCGCGATCCAGTGGACGGTGCCCGATCAAGGCCGCTATCGCGTCCGGTATTTCGGCGATCACCGCAGCGGGGGCACTCTCACCGCATTCACCGCCACCTCACCCGAATTCACCG
>JAFMQT010000560.1 GCA_017354515.1 Nocardia sp.
CCGACGCCGTGCATCGGTGTCAGTGCGATACGTAAATGTTTGCGGCGCTCGGTAATTCGCTTATCGCGCGGCCCTCCGACGATGTCCGGGATCGCCGCCGCGCGGGCCAGATACCGCAGCAGCATCTCCGCACCGAGATCGGCCGACGACAGACCTGGAAGTGAGATGTCGGGCGGGGTCGGCTGGGCGCGGGCGATCGGTTCGCACGCCGCGTCGATGCAGCGCTCGATCTCAGTGTCGGCCGGGGGAATCAGCTGCGCGCCGCCGGAGAGGTACAACTTGTAGCCGTTGTCGGTCGCCGGATTGTGGGAGGCGGTGATCTGCACGCCCGCCACCGCCTTCAACTCTCGCACCGCGTAGGCCAGCACCGGAGTCGGCAGCGGTTCGGGCAGCGACAGCACCGAGAATCCGGCCGCGCTGAACACCTGCGCGGTGACCGCCGCGAACTCCGCCGAACCGTGGCGGGCGTCGCGGCCCACGACCACCAGGCCACCACCCAGGCAGCTATCCCGAAGCCATTGCGCCACACCGGCACTGGCTCGCGCGACGGTATCGGGGTTCATCGCGTCCGGGCCCGGTCCGAGCGGGCCGCGCAATCCGGCGGTTCCGAAACGCAGCACGGCTACAGCCGCTCCAGCAGACCGCGCAGCAGTTTGCCCAATCTCGGCGCGGCGGCCTGCCCTTCGGCCAGCACCTCCTGATGCGAGAGGGCGGCACCGGTGACTCCGGCGGCGAGATTGGTGACGAGCGAGATGCCCAGCAGGCGCAACCCCAGTTCGCGGGCGGCGATCGCCTCCAGAACCGTAGACATCCCCACCAGATCGGCGCCCATCGTGGCCAGCATGTGAATCTCGGCGGGGGTCTCGTATTGCGGGCCGTGCAGACCGGCGTAGACGCCCTCGGCGAGGCCGGGATCGACATCGCGGGCCAGCGCACGCAATTCGGGATCCCAGGCATCGACCATATTCACGAACGCGGCGCCCCGCAGCGGGGTGCGCCCGGTCAGATTGATGTGGTCACCGATCAGCACGGGGTCGCCGACCCGCAGACCGGCACGGATCCCGCCCGCTGCGTTGGTGAGCACGATCGTCTCCGCGCCCGCCGCGGCGGCGGTGCGCACCGCGTGCACTACCCGATCGGGTTCGTACCCCTCGTATAGATGTTGCCGGCCCATCAGCAGCAGTACCGGAACCGTACCCGCCCGCACCGAATGCACCACACCCTGATGCCCCTGCGCGGTGGGGGGCTCGAATCCGGGCAGTTCGGCCATCGGGATCGAGGTGGCCGGACTGCCGATCTCGGCGGCGGCGGACTGCCAGCCCGATCCGAGCACCACCGCGACCCGGTGGTGAGGTACACCGGTACGGGTGGCGATCGCTTCGGCGGCCTGTTCGGCAAGCATGCGCACACGATAGCCGCCCGGCGGTATGCCAGTGGTGGACCGGCGGGCTGCTCCCGGTCAGGGCAGGATGGGGGCGTGCGCGAACTCGTGGTCCTCGGTACTGCCAGTCAGGTGCCGACGCGCCGACGTAACCACAACGGATACCTATTGCGCTGGGACGGCGAAGGTCTGCTGTTCGATCCGGGGGAGGGCACCCAGCGCCAGATGCTCTACGCCGGCGTATCGGCCACCGGCATCACCCGGATCTGCCTGACCCACTTCCACGGCGACCACTGCCTGGGATTGCCCGGTGTGCTGGCTCGCTTCGATCTCGACCGGGTCGAGCATCCGGTGGACATCTGTTTCCCGGAGGCGGGCGGCGAACTCCTCGACCACCTGTGCGCGGTCGTACCCGCGTTCGCCGGACTGCGTCGCCACCCGATATCCGCGGACGGTCCGCTGCCCGGGGCGTCCTCGTCCGGTTTCACCCTGGAGGCCGTGCGGTTATCGCACCGTGTCGAAACCTACGGTTACCGGCTCATCGAACCCGACGGCGCCAGGATGGAGCCGGCGCGCCTGGCCGAACTCGGCATCGAGGGCCCGGCGGTCGGGGAGCTGCGGCGGGCCGGCCGGCTGACCCTGGCCGACGGCCGCGTGGTGACCGTCGACGCGGTCTCGCGGGCGCGCCCCGGACAGCGCTTCGCCTTCGTCATGGACACCCGAATGTGCTCCGGCGTAGAGGAATTGGCCGACGGTGCCGATATGCTGGTGATCGAGTCGACATTCTTGGAGGCCGAGGCGGAGCTGGCCGACCGGTTCGGGCATCTCACCGCCGCGCAGGCCGGGCAGGTGGCGGCGGCCGCGGGGGTGCGGACGCTGGTGCTGACCCATTTCTCGCAGCGATACGGCGATCCCACCGGACATCGGGACGAGGCGCGGCGCTACTTCGCCGGCGATCTGGTCGTGGCCGAGGATCTGATGCGGGTGCCGATGCCGCCCCGCCGCTGATATCGCCACTGATCGGACATATCGCCGGTTCGGACTGGTCAGCGGCGAGGCCGACCGCGATCGGTGCCAGACTGGGAGGTATGCCACGCAGCGGTATTGAGCGGAGCCGGAGCCCAGCCGGCCGGTCAGCGGAGATATCCGGGGCCGAGAACGGCGCGGGTGCGGGTCCGCTGGATCCGGTCGATCAGGATCTGCTGGTCCTGGTCGATTCGGTGGTCGAGTCGGCCGAGCCCGAACTGCTCGCGCTCTCGCACGATATCCACGCCGAACCGGAACTGGCGTTCGGCGAATTCCGCAGCGTCGCCAAAACCCTCGCGCCGCTGCGCGACCGGGGTTTCGAAATCCGCACCCCCGTGGCCGGACTCGACACCGCGTTCGTCGCCGATTACGGCAGCGGGGAACTGGTGGTCGGGATCTGCGCCGAATACGA
>JAFMQT010000216.1 GCA_017354515.1 Nocardia sp.
CAGGGGAGGATCCAGAGCTGTTCGCACGGCAGCCGCGGAGCCGCCGGAATCGGCAGCGCGAAGGTCACCAGGTCGCGGTGGTACCGGCTCCAGTGCACGGCGAACCGACGGGCCGCCGACAAGCACGCCACGAACCGCAGTTCCCTCGGCCGCAGGAGCTGGACCTGGATGCACACCAGGACATCCGGTTCCCGCGGCCTCGGTGACACCGGTTCGGTGACGGTGGGCTCAGCGAAACTCATCTGGGCACCGTGTCGGGTCGCGCGGCATTCCGATTCCCGTCCAGTGCCGGATCTTTCGCCAGTGCGTCGAGCACCGCTAACAGCGTGCCGACGTCCACCCCTTCCGGGAACGAGTAGTTGCCACGCACCGGGTAGCGCAGACCGCGCGCCCGCGCCCGCTCCCGTGGAGACAGCGCGGACGGCACGATCTTCCCCTCCTGCACCAGCACCGTGTACGCGGCGGCCTTGCGTGGGCACAGCGGTGCCCGGCACTCCCGGTGCCGCTGCATGATCCGTTGCGCCGCAACCACGGTCAGCGGTGGCGCAGGCACGGCGTGGTCCGGGCCGCGCAGCGCGGGTGCGGCTTTGGCCCACGTGGCCGGAGGGACCACGGTTTCCAGGTCCATCAGATCGCACACCCGCGATGGAGTGTGTCCGACGGTCTCGAGATCCCAGACGATCAACGCCGCCGCTTCGAGGCCGGCCGCGATGCCGGCTGTGTACCCGACCGGATCGGCTTCATGTGCCGGCGGATGCACGATATGGACGAGGACGTAGCCGAGTTGTGCCGCGCGCTGAGCGATCCGGGTGGTGTGCTCGTGGACCCGATGCCCGGATATGTCGGCGCGCACCAGGCCGACCGCAATGGGTCTCGCAGGGCCGTTCATGGTGTCCCTTTCGGCGGGTGTCGTTGGTGCGGCACCCACCACCACAAGCGCATCCTGTACCGGCCTCTGCGTGGGAGAGCTTCAGGAGCGAACCCCTGGCGGCGGGGCCTGAATCGAGCGTCGCTCACCGAGACTCGTGTTCCCAGCCACATCCCTCGCACGGAGGTCGTACGCTTCTCATACGGAGCATGGAGGCAACGGACAGGGGGCAGCAATGATCGTGACGACGTGGACGAAAGTGGAAGTCCGGGCTCTCCGTGATGCTGCCCTGCGCCGGACGCAAGAGGAATTCGCCGAATGCCTCGGCTTCAAGGTCGAGACGATCCAGAAGTGGGAGCAGAAGGCGACGCAGGAGCGGCCGGTCAAGGGCCGGTCCGCTGAAGCTCTCGACACCGCGCTGGGTCAGCTCGAGTCCGCTCAGCGGGAGAGGTTTTGGTCCGAGCTAGCGCGCACGAAGACGCATAGCATCCAGACGCCCACTGTTGTCACCGCTTTCACTGATGCCGGGAAGGATGCGAGGGAGGTCGAGGAAGTGCGCAGGCGTGACCTGGGCAAGTTGGCCGCCGTTGCGGGCGCGGCCATCCTGCTACCCAACAGCCCCACCCATATCGGCAAGGCCGACGTGCGACGACTGCTGGCCGGAGTGGATGCGCTGGAGCGTGCCGACCAAGAGCACGGCGGTGCCGGCCTGGTCGAATACACGACGGACCGGCTGGATGCGGTGAAGGGGATTCTGGACCGGGGTGTGTACGACTCCAGGACGGGAACGGAGTTCACGTCCGCAGCTGGGGAATTGGCGGTGCTGTCGGGGTGGCTCGCCTACGACGCGGACCAGCACGGTCAGGCGCGACGCTGCTACGCGGATGCGATGGCGCTGGGTGCGGAAGCCGACGACCCCGACCTGCTGGCGCACACCTGCCTGAACCTGTCGAACCAGGCGTCGAGCCTTGCCCGCCTACCCGCTGGCGGCGGATCCCCGCACAAGGCCCTGCAGTTGAACGATCGGGCGCGGGATCTCATGCGAGGACGTCCCGCCGGCCGGATCCACGCCTTGATCGGACTGCGTGACGCGCAGGCGTACGCGCTACTGGGTGACCGGTCGGCGTTCGGTCGCTCCATTGCGACGGCGTGGCGGGAGTTGGAGCACGCGTTGCAGTTCGAGCCGTTGGAGGACGTGCCGCAGTGGTTGCGGTTCGTGACCTCCTCGGAGGTTGCCGACAGTGAGGCCCGCGGATTCGCGGATGTGGGCGATCTGACTCGTGCGGTGGACTTGTACGCGACTGCTGTGGAACATCCTGCGGGCCGCAGGAATACAGTGCTCGTGCGGGCCTGTTCGGCGGCAACTCGGGCACGGGCAGGTGACACCGCGGGCGCGCTGGAGCATGGGATGTCCGCGTTGGCCGGCCTGTCGGAGGTGTCGTCGATTCGCACGCTGACCCGTCTGCGGCCGGTGCGAGTGGCTGTCGCGGACATCCCAGCGGGCGAGCAGTTCCGGGATAGGTTTGACGCGCTGACGGGAAAGGCGATGCAGTGAGTATCGAGTTCCAGCATTACGACGACGCGGGAGCCCGCGCCCTACGCGACACCGTCGAGGACGTGTATCGCCGCTCGTACGTGGATGCGATCGCCTCCGGTGACCCGTTCAATTCGCCGGAGGAGTTCATGCGCCGCTTCGACTCCTATTCCAGTCCACGCAACACCGGCTTCGAGTACGTGCTCGCGACCGTGGGCGGGACACCGGCGGGCCAGATCTGGGGATGGTCGCTGCCGCCGAATGCAGCGTGGTGGGGCGGTCTGCACCTGGACGATCCGGAGACCGATATCGAGGAGTTCACGACTGAGACCGGCTCTCGCACTTTCGGTCTCAGCGAGATCATGGTGTGCAAGGAGTATTCCGGTCAGGGTATCGCGCGAGCAATGCACGACGAATTGCTCGCCGGTCGGCCGGAGGAACGGGCGACATTGCTGGTGGATCCGGACAACCCACGCGCGTATGAGCGTTACCTGCGGTGGGGGTGGAGGCGGATCGGCTACCTGCGTCCGGGGTGGCCGGACGCACCGCGATTCGACGTGCTGATCCGCCCGTAAGCGGGAGGGTTTCGATCCGGCTGATGGGTTGATGCAACGTAGAGGAAGTTGAGTCGTGCGAATCGGAGTGACCGGACACATGAACATCACTGCGGACACGGCACCGCTGGTATACGCGGACATCACCCGCCAGATCGCCGCCACCGGCGAGGCCACCGACGTTGTCGGCGTGAGTTGTATTGCCCGGGGCGCGGATTCCGTGTTCGCTCAGGCCGTGCTCGACGCGGGCGGCCGGTTGGAGATTGTACTGCCCTCGCGGAACTACCGGGAGCGGAAGGTGAAGCCGGACCACGCACCGCTCTTCGATGAGCTGCTGGAGAGGGCCGAGCGGGTTCGGGTGATGGACTTTGATGAGACCGGCCCTGACGCATATGAGGCGGCGAACGAACTCGTGGTCGGATCATGTGATCGCCTGATCGCCGTATGGGATGGAGAAGACGGCGAGCGTAGCGGCACCGGCAGCGTAGTTGCGCAGGCGCGCGATCGCGGTGTGCCGGTCACGATTGTGTGGCCGGAGGGCGCTAGGCGCGGCTGAGCCATCGTCGGCCGCAGGCCAACTGCTCAGCCAACACGACCGGTACTTGCACTACCGACCCAAGGAGGATTCGTGACCGAACTCGACCACACCTATTGGATGAAGCGGGCCATCGAGCTGGCGAAACTGTGCCCGGTGGTGGAGGGCGCGTTCTCGGTGGGCGCGGTGATCGTCGGCGCCGACGGCACCGAGATCTCGACCGGCTACTCGCGTGAGACCGACGCGAAGGTGCACGCGGAGGAGTCCGCTCTCGACAAGCTCGACAAGGCCGATCCGCGGCTGGCGACGGCGACGATCTACAGCACGTTGGAGCCGTGCTCGGAGCGTGCCACCAAGACCCGGTTGCCTTGCACTGATCGGATTTTGGAGGCGAAGATCCCGACCGTGGTGATCGCGTGGCGTGAACCGTCGACGTTCGTGCAGAACTGCGTCGGCGTGGAGAAGCTGTCCCAGGAGGGCGTCACCGTCGTTGAGCTGCCCGAGCTGGCGGACGCGGCGATGCAGATGAACCGGCACCTGAACCTGTCGTAGCCGGAGCGAGCGCGTCAGCGTGGGATCGGGCGCAGCACGATCTCGGTCGGGTGGGCATCGCGCGGGGTTTCGATGGCCGTGCGCACGGTTCGGGCGACCGTTGCCGCGGTGAGGAATTCGCCGGGGTCGTACTCGCGCCGCTCACCGGCGACGATGGCGCGTTGCATGTCGGTGTCGATCCGGCCGGGATGTACCGAGGTGACCCGCAGTTCGGGTTCCTCCAGTCGCAGCGCGTCCGCGAAGGCCCGCAGTGCGAACTTGCTGGCCGCGTAGGCACCCCAGCCGGCGTTGGCTCGCAGTCCTGCGCCCGAATTGATCAGCACCACATGACCTTTCGCGGCACGCAGCGCGGGAAGCAGCAGCCTGGTCGCCTCCGCGACAGCAATCACGTTCGCCTCGAACGTCTTTCGCCACCTCTCGGCCGAGGTCTCCGCGATGGGACCCAATTCGGCGACGCCGGCATTGTGGACCAGCACATCGAGACTGTCGATCGGGCGCGTCGCCGCCGCCAGCGCGGCATCGTCCGTCAGATCCACCGGCCAGGGTTCGGCATCGGGAAGTTCGGCCCGGATATCGGTCAGCGAATCCAGCGAGGTGGCGCCCAGCAGCAGCCGGTGCGTCCACGCCAATTCCCGGGCGATCGCGGCGCCGAGTCCGCGACTGGCCCCCGTGATGAGCGCGAGCGGTCGGTTTTCCGAAGGTGCGGCCATGGGACAACCGTAACGATCGGGCCGCGCAATGTGGCGGTGCCAACGCCCGGCCACCGCGCGAAGCCGCGTAGATCAGCGCAAAATAGGTGGATGAACGGTCCTGGCTTCACTCCCACCCAGCTGGCAGCCCGGGCCGCCTACCTCTTGCGCGGCAACGACCTGGGGACGATGACCACCGCGGCGCCTCGGCTGTATCCGCATATGTGGAGTTGGGACGCGGCGTTCGTCGCGGTCGGGCTGGCTCCGCTGAGTGTGGAACGCGCGGTGATGGAACTCGACACCCTGTTGTCGGCGCAGTGGCGAAACGGGATGATCCCGCACATCGTGTTCGCCAATGGTGTGGACGGATATTTCCCGGGGCCGGCGCGCTGGGAATGTCGCCGCCTCGCCGCCAACGCCCCCACGGGCCCTGATACCTCCGGAATCACCCAGCCGCCGGTGCACGCGATCGCGGTGCGCAGAATTCTCGATCATGCCGGACGGCACGGTCGTACCACTCAGGCCGTGGCGGCGGAATTCTTGAACCGCCGCTGGGTGGACCTGATGCGCTGGCACCGATGGCTGGCCCACGCTCGTGATCCCAAGCAACACGGGCGGATCACGCTCTATCACGGCTGGGAATCCGGAATGGATAACTCGCCCCGCTGGGATCGGGCCTATGAAAATGTCGCGGTCGGTGATCTGCCGCCCTATCGCCGCGAGGACACCGAGGTTGTCGATCCCGCCGAACGGCCCAGCGACCGTGAATACGACCGCTATCTGTGGCTGGTCGAGCAGATGCGCCGCTGCGGATATGACGATTTCCAGCTCGCCTCGACCATGAGTTTCGCTGTCGAGGACGTCTTCGTAACCGCGATCTTCGCCCTGGCCTGCGAGGTGCTGGCCGATATCGGCGAGGAATTCCGGATGCCGCACGCCGATGTACGCGAACTAGGCGAATGGGCGGACTACTTCCGAGCCGGCGTCCTGGCCACCACCGATCCGCGCATCGGGACCGCCCGGGATTTCGATGTACGCGCCGATCGCTGGATCGCCACCGACACTCTGGCCATGTTCGCTCCGCTGCTGTGTGGTGGGCTTTCGCGCACCACCGAACGTGGTCTGTTGCGGTTGTTCGAGGGGCCGCGCTTCTGCGGGCATCCGGATCTGCGGTACGCGCTGCCGCCGTCCACCTCCCCGGTCTCGAAGGAATTCCGGCCGCGCGAATATTGGCGGGGTCCGGTGTGGCCGGTGATGAGTTGGTTGTTCTCCTGGGCATTCGCCCGGCACGGCTGGTCCGAACGGTCATTTCTGTTGCGCGCGGAGGGTTTACGACAGGCCGCCGATGGCAGTTTCGCCGAATATTACGAACCGTTCACCGGTGATCCACTGGGCAGTATGCAACAGTCCTGGACCGCGGCAGCGGTACTGGACTGGCTGGGCTGAAGACACAGTTGACGGCACAATCGAGAGCGCGTTTCCGGCGTTACATGTTTTTCATGCCGGATTGATCACATCAATGAGTCTGGTCACAGAGCGATAAAGTGCTTACTCTGTATATCCATGTATCGACGCACCGTGGCTGGTCCGAAAGTCCGTCGCTCTTCGGCAGCGCTGTCGCTGCTCGCGGTTGCCGGAATTCTCTCGGGAACCGGTATCGCCACCGCCGGACCGTCGGGCCCGGACGTCTCGTCCTGGCAGCATGTCGACGGCCGCATGATCGACTGGAACGCCGTTCGCGCCTCCGGGCACAACTTCGCCATGCTGAAGGCGACCGAGGGGTTGAACTACATCAATCCGTACTTCGTGCAGGATTGCCTGACCATGCGTGCGGCCGGCGTCGCCCGCGGCACCTATCACTTCGCACATCCGGAACTGCCGCCGGAAGCGCAGGCCATCATGTACGCCACGGCGACGCTGGGCCAGAACGGCCCGCTGGATCTGCCCCCGGTGCTCGACCTGGAGACCACGGGCGGGCTGAAGGCGCCGGCACTGGTGGACTGGACGCACCGCTATCTGAATACGGTGCGCGCGCTCACCGGCCGCACTCCGATCATCTACACGTATCCGAATTTCTGGCGGACCGCGATGGGCGATTCCAACCAGTTCCACGAGTTCCCGCTGTGGATCGCCGACTACGCCGGCAAGGCCCAGCCCCAGATTCCCGGCGGCTGGCCGACCTGGACGTTCTGGCAGACCACCGATAAAGCTCGGGTTCCCGGAATCGCGGGCGGCACCGACGTCAATATCTACAGCGGCGCCCAGGGCGATTTCGCACGGTACGCGAATATGCCCTCGACCGGCAGCGCCTCCGGTTCGGGCGGTTAATTCACCACTCCCCAGTGCAGCACGCGGGAGGTGAACAACACCAATCCGAGTGAAACGGCCGCCACAACCACCAGCCCGGCCACCGCGACCGCCAGCGGACGCCAGCCGTTGCGGCCGAGTTCGCGCAGATCGGTATTCAATCCCACACCGGCGAAGGTGAGTAGGAACGCCCACCGCGAGATATTGGCCAGATTGGTCAACTGCGCCGTGTCGATCCAGTGCACGGTCGCCAAGGCGGACACCGCCAGGAATCCGAGCACGAACTTGGGAAATTTGGCCCAGACGAAGGCCGCCTTGGCGCGCACACCGGGGGCGATGGCATCAGCCTCACCGCGCGCGGACCAGAACAACGCGAAACCGAGCACGACGAACCCGATCAACGCGTTACGCGTGGATTTGACCAGGA
>JAFMQT010000217.1 GCA_017354515.1 Nocardia sp.
ACCCGGATGCGGCACTGCCGTGTCGGGATGCGCTCAGGCCTGCTCGGCGCCCGGCTGTTCGGCCGCCTGCTGCTGTTCGGCCAGTTGCTTGCGCACGTCCTCCATATCCAGACCCTTGACCTGGGTGACCAGATCCTCGAGCGCGGCCGGCGGCAGCGCACCGGGCTGGGCGAACACCAGCACGCCCTCGCGGAACGCCATGATGGTGGGAATCGAGCGGATGTTGGCGGCCGACGCAAGACTCTGTTCGGCCTCGGTGTCGACCTTGCCGTGCACGACGTCGGGATGCTCATTCGACGACGCCTCGAAGGTAGGAGCGAAGGCTTTGCAGGGCCCGCACCAGTCGGCCCAGAAGTCGACGAGGACGATGTCGTTGCCGGTCACGATCTCGTCGAAGTTCTGTGCGGTCAGATTCTGGGTGGCCATGGGTTCCTCTCGTGTCGTGTGCTTCGGTGCAACGCGGGCTCGCACGGAAATCTTCCGTGGTTCAACCGTGGACCCCGTCCCCCGGTGCGATCGGCCACTCGTGGCGCCGATCACCGTCCCACCGCCGAATACCCACCACGGTAGCCGGGAAATCCCGGTCGGCGGCGACGGCCTCGAGCGCGTCGGCGATCCGGTCCGCTTTCAGCCGGCGGGCGAGTGTGACGTGCGGGGTCCACGAGCCCGGCCGGGTGGTCGCCGGAATTCCGGGACAGGGCGCGATGACGGTCGCGATCCGGCGCTGCAGGGCCAGCAGCGGTTCGGTGGGCACCACCAGCCGCACCAGGATCGGATGCCGGGCGCCGAAGATCAGCAAGCCGCCGAGCCGGATCGGCAGCGGGCTGAAGGGGTGCCCGGCCAGGGTGGCATCCAGTCGCGGCCAGATCTCGCGCGCGACGGCGACCGTGATGTGCGGGCGGTGATCGGCTGGCGGACTGTGGATTCCGGTCGCCGACAGTAACTCCCACTGGCCGCGGATATGCGCCTCGGTCGCGTCGTCGAGCAGTAATTCAACCGATTGCACCATGGTGTGTGCCAACCTACGCGCCCGAGGTCGGTCATGACGGCGGAAACTTTCCGACGTCCGACCCCATAGGGTGGATCCCGATCCCGGGACCTGCGATGAGAGGAGTGCGATGGGCGCGGCGGCGCGATCGATCCGGCTCGGACTGATCGAGGGGGACGGTATCGGCCCCGAAGTGGTGGTATCGGCTCGTGCGGTGGTCGACGAGGCGCTCGCGGCCGCCGGAAGTCCGGCGCCGGAATGGGTGCACCTGCCGATCGGGCACGCCGCCATCGCCGAATGCGGTGAGCCGATTCCCGAGTCCACGCTGTCGGCGCTGGAGGGACTGGAGGGATGGATCCTGGGCCCGCACGACAACGCCTCCTACGCTCCCGAACACCGCATCGGCCCGCCACCGGGCGGCGCGATCCGCAAACGATTCGGCCTGTACGCCAATATCCGTCCCGCGCGGGCCTTCGAAGGAGTCCGCGCGCCCGCGCCGGATATCGACCTGGTGATCGTGCGGGAGAACAGTGAGGGTTTCTACGCCGACCGCAATATGTTCGCCGGATCGGGGGAGTTCGGGCCCACCCCCGATGTGGCCATGTCGGTAGCCGTGATCACCCGGGGTGCCTGTGAACGGATCGCGCACGAGGCGTGCCGGTTGGCGGCTGCGCGGCGGGGCCGGATCACGATCGTGCACAAGGCGAATGTGCTGCCGATGACGATGGGCATGTTCCGCGACGTCTGCCTCGAGGTCGCCGCCGGATATCCGGGTCTGCGGGTGGGCGATGAACATGTCGACGCGACCGCGGCCGGGTTGGTGCGTGCGCCGGGTACCTACGACGTTATGGTCACCGAGAATCTGTTCGGCGACATCCTGTCGGATCTGGCGGCCGAGCTGAGCGGATCGCTCGGTGTGGCGGCCTCGCTGAACTGTTCTGCCGAGCAGGCGATGGCGCAGGCGGTGCACGGTGCGGCTCCCGCTCTGGCCGGGCGCAATCGCGCCAATCCCATTGGGCTGCAACTGTCCGCGGCCATGCTGCTGCGATGGCTGGGCCTGCGTCACGACGATCCGGGCGTACTGGGCGCGGCGGATCGGATCGACCGTGCGGTGGCGGCGACCCTCGCGGCGGGGATCGCCACCGCCGATCTGGGCGGTCTGGCATCGACCGCCGAGTTCACCGAGCAGGTTTGTGCCCGGGTCCACCGGCGTTGAATTCGGCCGGCCGGACGCCGCGGCCCCGAACCGGCCCGCACGAGCGGGTGAGATCGCCTAGATTGCGAGGAACGCGCTGTCGGCGCGGAAGTGGTGTCGGATGCCGTGGCGAGGACGGAGGGCTGATGTGAACGCTCGACTCGGTGTCCGCGGATATCTGCTGCGCGGCGGCGCGGTGCTGGCGGGCATGGTCGTGCTGCTGTCGGGATGTGTGGACAATACCGATGACGAATCGCCCAAGATTCCGAAAGTCGCTGTGGCGAAGGTCGATTCGATCGCCGCCGGGCTGCCGCCCCGGATCGCCGGCGGCGGCCGGCTCGTGGTCGGGGTGAATGTGCCGTATCAGCCCAACGAATACCGCGATCCGCACACCGGCCAGATCATCGGCTTCGATGTCGATCTGATGGATGCGATCGCCGCGGTGCTGGGTGTGCGTGCGGACTATCGCGAATCCGACTTCGAGAAGATCATCCCGGCGCTGCAGGCCGGGACGGTCGATGTCGGGATGTCCTCGTTCACCGACAACCGGACCCGTGAGCAGTCCGTGGATTTCGTCGACTACTTCTCCGCGGGTATCCAGTGGGCCCAGCGCAAGGGACATCCGATCGATCCGAACAATGCCTGCGGTAGGAAGGTCGCGGTGCAGCGCACCACCACCGAGGACGTCGACGAGATCACCGCGAAATCCAAGGCCTGCACCGATGCCGGGAAACCGGAGATTCACAAGATGGCTTACGACGAGCAGAGCGCCGCGTCGACGGCCCTGGTGCTGGGGCAGGTCGATGCCATGTCGGCCGATTCGCCGGTCACCGCGTACGCCATCAAACGCAACGCCGGCACCATCGAACCCGCGGGGCCGCTGCAAGAGGCCGCCCCCTACGGCTGGCCGCTGGCGAAGGGGTCGCCGCTGGAGCCGGCGGTGCGGGCGGCCCTGCAAGATCTGATCGACTCGGGTGCGTATCGCGCCATAGCCCGGAACTGGGGTGTGGAATCGGGGGCGATCACCACTGCGGGAATCAACGGCGCGAAAGGGTGAGTGCACATGGCCGATGAGGATGCCGGGGTCTCGCACGAAACGGCCGCACCCGATGCGGCGGCGCCACCGGCGACGATCCAGGCGGTGCCGCTGCGACATCCGGGCCGGTGGATAGCCGCGGTGATCCTGGTGATCGTGGTGGCGTTGTTCGTCTACGGCGCGGCCACCAATCCGGCCTACCGCTGGGATATCTACGGCAAATACCTGTTCGATCGGCGCATCGCCCAGGGCGCCGTGGTCACCCTGGAGCTGACCGTGCTGGCGATGGTCATCGCCGTGGTCCTGGGCGTGCTGCTGACGGTCATGCGGTTGTCCCCGAATCCGGTGCTGCGCTCGGCGGCTTGGGTGTACCTGTGGGTCTTGCGCGGCACCCCGGTATTCGTGCAGTTGGTGTTCTGGGGCCTGTTCCCGGCCATCTACAAGACGATCCAGGTCGGAATCCCGTTCGGCGGGCCGCATTTCGCGCAGTGGGATGTGCAGGACTGGTCGCAGCCGTTCTTCTTCGCGGTAATCGGCCTCGGGTTGAACGAGGCCGCCTATATGGCCGAGATCGTGCGCGCGGGGGTGAGTTCGGTCGGGGACGGGCAGCGCGAGGCCTCGATCGCACTGGGCATGTCCTGGGGGCAGACGATGCGGCGCACGGTGCTGCCGCAGGCCATGCGGGTGATCATTCCCCCGACCGGCAACGAGCTGATCTCCATGCTCAAGACCACCTCGCTGGTGACCGCGATACCGCTGACCACCGATCTGTACGGCCGCGCCCGCGATATCTACGGCATCAATTTCCAGCCGATTCCGTTGCTGCTGGTCAGCGCCACCTGGTATCTGGCGGTCACCAGTGTGCTGATGGTCGGCCAGTTCTATCTGGAGCGGTACTACTCGCGCGGGGTCAGCCGGCAACTGACGGCGCGGCAGTTGCGGGCCCTTATGCAGACCCAAGCACAGGCGGTGGGGAAATGAGTACTGCTTCACGTACTTCGGCGGCGGTGCCGATGGTGCGGGCCGAACAGGTGTGTAAGAACTTCGGGGGCCTGCGGGTGCTGCGCGGTATATCGCTCGAGGTCGCGCGCGGGAACGTGTTGTGTGTGATCGGCCCGTCCGGATCGGGAAAATCGACCTTCCTGCGGTGTATCAATCATCTCGAGCAGGTCGATGCCGGTCGGCTCTATGTCGACGGCGAACTGATCGGGTACCGCGAGAAGGGCGGCAAACTCTACGAACTGAGTCCGCGCCAGGCCGCCCGCCAGCGCCGCGATATCGGGATGGTGTTCCAGCATTTCAATCTGTTCCCGCACCGCACGGCCCTGGCGAATGTGATCGAGGCGCCCATCCGGGTGAACCGGATCGGTAAGGCCGACGCGCTGGCCCGGGCGCGCGAACTGCTGGATCGAGTGGGCTTGGCGGACAAGGCCGGTACCTATCCCGCGCAGCTGTCCGGCGGGCAGCAGCAACGCGTCGCGATCGCCCGCGCACTGGCCATGGACCCGAAACTGATGCTGTTCGATGAGCCGACCTCGGCGCTGGATCCGGAACTGGTCGGCGAAGTCCTCACAGTCATGCGCGAATTGGCCGATTCGGGAATGACGATGGTGGTGGTCACGCACGAAATGGGTTTCGCCCGTGAGGTCGCCGATCAGCTGGTGTTCATGGATGAGGGTGTGGTCGTGGAGGCCGGCGCCCCCCGCGAAGTCCTTGCGAACCCGAAACACGAACGCACGAAGGCATTCCTGTCCCGGATCCTGTGAGGGCCCGGATTACGCGGTTTCGGCCTCGACGACTCGTTTGATGGCGGACAGGGTCGCGGGGATACCTTCGTGAGCGGCCTGGGTGACGCCGTCGATGTGGGCGGCCGCATCGTCGCCGTAGAGCGAGACGAACAGTTTCAGACCGGCTTCGGGAAACTCCCAGGCCTCCGTGAGGGTGCAGCGATCACCGGAACCGGTGAGCCGATAGGCCCACCGCACCCATCCCTCGCCGACCTCCCAGGCGAATTCGGTCCCCGGATCGGCGACGGTCACCGTGGAGACGGTCTCCCAGGTGTCCTCGGCGGTCACATTGCGGCCGGTGAACCGGGCGCCGACGCGCGGACCGTCCCCCTCGTGCCACCAGCACTGTTTGCATATCGGTGACCACTCGCCGGTTCGGGTCACATCGGAAACCGCGGCGTAGACGGTTTGCGGACTCGCGGCGATCTCGATCGACGCCGCATGGGTGCGTGGGCTGAACTGCATACCCCGATCCTGTCATCCGCCGCCGGGCTCACCCACAACCCATCCGCTCGCGCTCGGGTCGACAAAATCTCTGGATACCGGAGCGGCTCGACGCTATTGTAGTGATATCACTTCAATATTGGGAGGATGTCATGACCCTTCGTTCGGCGTTCCGGGTGAACGGTTTTCTGGTGGGGTTGGTGCTGCTGGTGGTCGGCGCCGCGGTGCTGGTCGGCGCGATCGCCTCGGCCGCCGCGGTGAAATCCGGCGGCGCCGGCATGGCGGTTTTATCGGTCGTGTGCTGGGTGCTCGTCGCGCTGGTCGTCATCGCGGTGACCGGATTGACCACGGTCGGCCCGAACGAGGCCAAGGTGGTGCAGTTCTTCGGGCGCTATGTGGGCTCGGTGAGTGATCCGGGCTTCTTCTGGGCCCTGCCGCTGACCGTCAAGCGGCGAATCTCGTTGCGGGTGCGCAACTTCGAGACGCAGAAACTGAAGGTCAACGACTTCGACGGGAATCCGGTCGAAATCGCGGCGGTGGTGGTCTACCGAGTCGTGGACAGCTTCAAATCCGCCTTCGCCGTGGACGATTACGAGGAATACGTGCAGACCCAGTCCGAGGCCGCGGTCCGGCACCTGGCCACCGTGCACCCGTACGACGCGGCACCCGATGCGGCCGCCGCCGAGCTTTCCCCTGCCTCCGGAACCGCCGGCGAATCGAACCGCACCAGCTTGCGCAACGGCACCGAGGTGGCCGAGGAGTTGACCGCGGAACTGCGTGAACGCACCGAACTCGCCGGAATCGAGATCCTGGAGGCCCGCATCACCCACCTGGCCTACGCACCGGAGATCGCACAGGCCATGCTGGTGCGCCAGCAGGCCGCGCAGGTGGTGGCGGCGCGCAGCCGGATCGTCGACGGTGCGGTGGGCATGGTCGGCATGGCGCTGCGGCGCCTCGCCGATGAGAATATGGTCGAGCTGGACGAGGAGCGCCGGGCGACGATGGTCTCGAATCTGCTCGTGGTGCTGTGCGGTGATCGTGCGGCCCAGCCCGTCGTCAACACCGGATCCCTCTACTCCTGATGGTCAGGCGCGAGCCCAAAAAGGTTCTCGTGCGGCTCGATCCGGCCGTCCACGCGGCCATAGCCAAATGGGCGGCCGATGATCTGCGCAGTGTCAACGCCCAGATCGAGTACGCGCTGCGGATGGCGCTCGATCAGGTGGGTCGCTCGCCCCGCCGCACCGAGGACTGAAGCCTGCTGGACGGTCGCTTTTTATTACCGACCGATCACACCTTGGGCACAAAAGGAACCACGATGTGCGAACGCGTTACGGATGGGTACCTTGAGCGCGTGCCAATCGTGTTCGACTCCGGGGGATTGCAGCAGCTCGACCGGATGACGTGGGGAAACCCGGCTACCCGCGACGTCATCACGCTCAGCTATATCGATATGGCACCCGATTTACCCGCGCCGCTGACCGAGCTCGATACCCTGCGCCGCCATATCACCGCGATCCAGGCGGAGTTCGGCTGCCTGGTCGAGGCGTATACGGCCACCGTCGACCGGCTGCCCGCCCTGCTGCGGGTGGAGAAGTTCCCGCTGTCGGACAGCGGCAGTGCGCTGGGCTTCACCGCCGGGCTGGTCATCCCGAAGGCCCGTTGCAGCGCGATCCTCAAGATCATGTGCCCGGAAACCGGCCGCGCCGGCAAGCGGGAGGCGGGTGTGGTGCGCAAGGTCGGGTTCGCGAATATGTTCCCGCCGCATCCCTACGCCCCCGAGATTCGCGGCAAACTGCCCTACAACGCCGCCGACGACCCGTGCTGGGACGACGAGTTCCCGGATCATCCGCTGAGCCGGGCCCGCCGCTGGATCAACCACGTGCGCCGGACCGTCCGGGTGGACCCGCGGTTCGCGGAACTGCCCGCCTTCACCGGTCCGGAAGGCGCCGCGGGCGCCGAGCCCGAGGCCGCCGATCCGCCCGAGACGAAGCCGATTCCGGCCG
>JAFMQT010000218.1 GCA_017354515.1 Nocardia sp.
GGATCGCCGCTATGGGACAGCTGGGACCGTCGGGTCGCGCTCAGTAGTACGGGGGTTGCGACAGCGGAACACGGTATAAACGTCTCTGGTGGGAGATATATGTCTCCTTGACTCTTGCCCCAAGCCCGCTGCGCGCGGGTCGATAGGAAAGGTGTGTTCGCCGGTGGCAACACGAGACCGCGGTGCATCGCCGACCTCCGATGCGGCCTCCGCCGCATCCGGCCAGGGGCGGCCGGTGCGGCGTCTCGTCATCGTCGAGTCGCCGACCAAGGCCCGCAAGATCGCGCCCTATCTGGGCCACGGCTATACGGTCGAGGCCTCGGTGGGCCATATCCGGGATCTGCCCCGCGGTGCCGCCGATGTTCCCGCCAAATACAAGGGTCAGTCGTGGGCACGTCTGGGCGTCGACGTCGATCACGATTTCGAGCCGATCTATGTCGTGAGCCCGGAGAAGAAATCGAAGGTCTCCGAACTCAAGACGTTGCTGCGTGATGCCGACGAGCTCTATCTCGCCACCGACCCCGACCGCGAGGGCGAGGCCATCGCGTGGCATCTGCTGGAAACGCTGAAGCCGAAGATTCCGGTGCGGCGGATGGTGTTCCACGAGATCACCGAACCCGCCATCCGCGCCGCGGCGGCCGACACCCGCGAATTGGACAACGATCTGGTCGACGCGCAAGAGACCAGGCGCATCGTGGACCGGCTCTACGGCTACGAGGTCAGTCCCGTGCTGTGGAAGAAGGTCATGCCACGGTTGTCGGCAGGCCGGGTGCAGTCGGTGGCCACCAGGATCATCGTGCGGCGCGAACGGGAGCGGATCGCGTTCCGATCCGCCGAATACTGGGATATCGCGGCGAAATTCGACGCCGGCGGCGCCGAGTCCGATCAGGCCAATCCGCGTATCTTCGGGGCGCGGCTGATCACCGTCGACGGAGCGCGAGTGGCGGGCGGCCGCGACTTCGGTCCCGATGGGCAGCTCAAGACCGCGAGCGGGGTCACCGTTCTCGACGAGGCGGCGGCGCGGGCGCTGGCCGCGGGCCTCGAGAAGACCGAGTTCGAGGTCACCTCGGTCGAATCCAAGCCCTACACCCGGCGGCCGTACGCACCGTTCATGACCTCGACGCTGCAGCAGGAGGCCTCACGTAAACTGCGCTTCGGCTCCGAACGCACCATGCGGGTCGCGCAGCGGTTGTACGAGAACGGCTACATCACGTATATGCGTACCGACTCCACCACGTTGTCGGGGGCGGCTATCGCGGCGGCGCGGGCGCAGGCCACGCAGTTGTATGGAGCGGAGTACGTCCATCCCTCACCGCGGCAGTACAACCGCAAGGTGAAGAACGCCCAGGAGGCCCACGAGGCGATCCGCCCGGCCGGGGACACCTTCACCACGCCCGGTCAATTGCATGCCCGCCTGGATCAGGACGAATTCCGGCTCTACGAGTTGATCTGGCAGCGCACGGTCGCCTCGCAGATGGCCGACGCTCGCGGCACCACGATGACGGTGCGGATCACCGGCAGCGCCTCCTCCGGGCAGGAGTGCGTGTTCTCGGCGTCGGGTCGCACGATCACCTTCGCGGGTTTCCTCAAGGCCTACGTGGAAAGTGTCGACGAGGATTCCGGCACCCAGTCCGACGATGCCGAATCGCGGCTGCCGTCGCTGACCGAGGGCCAAGGTGTCAATGCCACCGAACTCGTTCCGGACGGGCACACCACCAATCCGCCGCCGCGCTACAACGAGGCCTCGTTGATCAAGGCCCTCGAAGAGCTGGGGATCGGACGCCCGTCGACCTACGCTTCGATCATCAAGACGATTCTCGATCGGGGGTACGTCTACAAGCGGGGTAGCGCGCTGGTGCCGTCGTGGGTGGCGTTCGCCGTGGTCGGCCTGCTCGAAAAGCATTTCGGCCGGCTGGTGGACTTCGATTTCACCGCGGCGATGGAGGACGATCTCGACGCCATCGCCGGCGGCCGGGAACAGCGCGGGAACTGGCTGTCGAGCTTCTATTTCGGCGGCGACCACGGCGCCGAGGGGTCGGTGGCGCGATCGGGCGGCCTGAAGGCGATGGTCGGTGAGCGCCTGGACACCATCGATGCCCGCGAGGTCAATTCGATCAAGATGTTCGCCGACGATCAGGATCGCGACATCGTGGTCCGGGTCGGGCGCTTCGGCCCATACCTGGAGCGGATGGTCCAGAACCCGGACGATCCCGACGGCGATCCGGTCTCCCAGCGCGCCAATCTGCCCGATGACCTTCCGCCCGACGAACTCAGTCCCGAGATCGCGGAAAAGCTGTTCGCCACCCCGCAGGAGGGGCGTTCGCTGGGCATCGATCCGGAATCGGGGCATGAGATCCTCGCCAAGGAGGGCCGGTTCGGTCCGTACGTCACCGAGGTGCTGCCCGAACCACCCGCTGATCCGGACGGCAACGGTAAGAAGTCCAAATCCGCGAAGGGCCCCAAACCGCGCACCGGTTCGCTGCTGAAGTCGATGGATCTGTCCACCATCACGCTCGACGACGCGCTGAAACTGCTGTCGCTGCCCCGGGTGGTCGGAACCGATCCCGAATCCGGCACCGAGATCACCGCGCAGAACGGGCGATACGGACCGTATTTGAAGAAGGGCACCGATTCGCGCTCGCTGGCCACCGAGGAGCAGATTTTCACCGTCACCCTGGAGGAGGCGCTCAAGCTCTATGCCGAACCCAAGCGCCGGGGACGGCAGGCGGCCGGCGCCGCCCCGCTGCGGGAGCTGGGGAACGATTCGGCCAGCGGTAAGCCGATGGTGATCAAGGACGGCCGTTTCGGGCCGTACGTCACCGACGGTGAGACCAACGCCAGCCTGCGCAAGGGCGATGAGGTCGAGGCGATGACCGATGATCGCGCCTCGGAACTGCTCGCCGATCGACGAGCCAGGGGCCCGGTGAAGAAGGCGGCCAAGAAGACCACCAAGAAGGCAGCGGCCAAGAAGGCTCCCGCCAAGAAGGCCGCAGCCACGAAGACCGCAGCCAAGAAGACCACGGCCAAGAAAGCCGCCGCCAAGAAGACCACCGCGAAGAAGACGGTGGCCAAGAAGACGTCAGCCGCGAAGGCCCCGGCGAAGAAGTCGGTTCCGGCCTCGGCCGAGTAGCCGCCGGCCCCACCACGGACAGCGCGGATTAGGGTGGTTCGGGTGGCAGGTGTCTTCGATCGGCTGGTGGGGCAGGATTCGGTCGAATCCGAGCTGACCGCGGCCGCCGTCGCGGCGCGGGACGGTGTGGTGTCCTCGGCGATGACCCATTCCTGGCTGTTCACCGGACCGCCCGGGTCGGGCAGATCCGTTGCGGCACTGTGCTTTGCGGCCGCGTTGCAATGTACCTCCGAGGGCACGCCCGGCTGCGGGCATTGTCAGGCGTGCACCACCACCATGGCCGGCACCCACGGTGATGTCCGGCGGGTGATCCCCGAGGGCCTCAGCATCGGCGTCAAGGAGATGCGTGAGATAGTGCAGGTCGCCTCGCGGCGCCCGAGTACCGGCCGATGGCAGGTCGTGGTGGTCGAGGACGCCGACAGATTGACCGAGGGTGCGGGCAATGTGCTGTTGAAAGTGGTCGAGGAGCCGCCGGAGCGGACGGTATTCCTGCTGTGCGCGCCGACGGTGGATCCGGAGGACATCTCCGTCACCCTGCGCTCCCGATGCCGGCATATCGCGCTGGTGACGCCGTCATCGGCGGCCATCTCGCGAGTGCTGCGCGAACGGGACGGCCTCGAGGCCGAGCGCGCGCAGTGGGCCGCATCGGTCAGTGGTGGACATATCGGACGGGCGCGTCGGCTCGCCACCGATGATCAGGCTCGCGCCCGTCGAAACGAGGCGCTGTCGCTGGTCGCCGCGGTATCCAAGCCGGCCGCCGCCTATGCCGCGGGAGACCGGCTGGTGAAATCGGCGGAGGAGGACGCCAAACAGGTCAGCGCCGAACGCGACGAGCGCGAGCGCGCGGAACTGGCCACGGCGCTGGGCGCCGGTGGGACAGGCAAGGGGTCGGCCGCGGCCACCCGAGGTTCGGCGGGAGTTCTGAAGGAATTGGAGCGCCGGCAGAAGTCTCGCGCCACCCGCACCAGCCGAGACGCACTGGACCGCGCGCTGATCGACGTGGCCGGACTGTACCGGGACGCCCTGACCGTGCGGCTCGGTACCGCGGACACGGTCACCATCACCCACCCGGATCTATCCGACCGCATCCGCGAACTCGCCGACGAGGTCCGCCCCGAGGGTCTGCTGCTGTCGATCGAGGCGGTCCTGTCCTGCCGGGAGGCACTGGACCTCAACGTCAAGCCACGCTTCGCGGTGGCGGCCATGGTCGCGGATTTGATCGCCGCCCGATCAGCGTGAAGCGTGACCGACGAGCACAACGAGTCACCACATCAGACGTGGCGATCGAAGTTCGGCCAGTGACATATCCCTTCGACGCCGGGCGAGGTTACGCAGCGTGCTCCCGTTGAGATAACCGACCTTCCTGGCCACCGCGTCTACCGTCAACGCTGTCTCGCGGAACAGTTTCGCGGCCTGCTCCAATCGGATCTCGTCCACGAAATCCTTTGGGGACATGCCCAATTCGGCCAGGGTCGCGCGTTGCAGACTACGTTCGGTGGTGCCCAGTTCGTGTGCGACCTGGGAAATCCGGAACCGCTCGGCGAGGTGTTCGCGAACCCATCGTTCGAAGGCGGCGGTCATCGAGTCGCCGCGGGCTATCACCTCGGAAACCACGAAGTTGGCCTGAGACTTGCGGTTTCCCGCCGCCATATATCTGCCGACGAGATCGGCGATCGCGGGACTACTGCCGTGAATCAACGATATCGCCAAGTCCAGATGCGACAGTGCGGCTCCGGCGGTGATGATGTGCCGGCCCCGGCACACCGTCAGGTTCTCGTCCAACCTCACATTCGGATATCGGCGTCGGAAGCTGGGCCCCAGCCACCAACTGGTAGTCGCCGCCGAACCGTCCAGTATCCCGGACTCAGCCAGGAAGAACGTGCCCGAACAGGCGGCGGCGAGGTGAGCGCCGCGCTCATAGATTTCTCTGATCCGTTGCAGCACAGCACGGTTCTCGTCTCCGGACACCAACCGGATCAGGGCCTCGGCGCGCAGCACGTTGACCGCCGGCACCATCATGACATCGAGGCGGCCCCCCAGATCGTCGAGCCGGACGGTGGGGATGGTATGCCCGTGGCCCGACAGCACGCTGCTGCCGAGGGATACGACCTGCACGTTCCACGGTTCGGGCGGCGCGGACAGCCCCTCCCGCAACCCATTTGCCGTGCTGAAGGCCTCCAGGAGAGCCGTGAACCCGAAGTCGGCCACGCCGTCCATCACGAAGATCGCCACGTCCATGTCCGAAATAGTACGAAGGATGTCGTATCCGACACCATTTTCCGGGACTATCCGCGCATATAGTTCCAGTCACGAAGAGCTATCGCCCCGCGCGGGGCGCTCGGCAAGCCTTCATCACACGGACCGTGAAGTCCGCCGTACCAACAGCTTTCGGAGTTCGCATGCCTGTTCTCGCTACCACCGGCACCCATCACCTTCGGTTGACCGTGACCGATATCGATCGATCGCGAGCGTTCTACCGAGACGTGCTCGGGTTCGAGGTCGTCGCGCAATCACCGGGCCGCCCGGACGATCCCGAGGTCCGGTCGGACCCATTCCTGCTATACGGCGGCTGCGTGTTCCAGGCCGATGGGATGCTGCTGGGACTGCGCCCGGTCGCGCAGGCATCCGATCGTTTCGACTCCGAGCGGGTGGGTCTGGACCATCTGAGTTTCGCCGTCGAATCCAAGGACGAGCTGTATCGGGCCGCGGTTCGGCTCAGCGCCGCGGGAGTCGAGCACGGTGAGGTCATCGATATGGAACAGTTCGGCATCTCGATCCTGTCCTTCGATGATCCGGACGGAATCCATCTGGAACTGACCGCACCGTCATGATAGGTCGATACGAATTCCATTGCACACGTGCGGTAGTGGGAGCCGACAGCACTGACCGCGACGGACATCCCTACAGCGGCGGCGCCGCGGTCGCGGCCCTCCCGAGTTCCAGCGAATTACTGTGCGCGGTGGGCGGCCAGTTGGTGCCCGGGACGCTGTGTCGGTTGGCGCGCGATCTGGCCGATGTGCACCGGCAACCGAACTTTCCACCGCGTCGAGCCGACCGGTTCGCTGTCCGCCGGGCCGGCTTGATCGCCGATATCGACGCCTGGGCTTCCGTGGCCCTTCCGCACCCGGCGATCGGAGCGCACCGGCACCAATGGACTCTCGGCGAGACAATCGACCGCATCGCCGCAGTCGCCGCCGACGCGTTCCGGTTGCTGATGACCGACGACCCCGCCGGTGACCGTGTCCACGCGGAGTGGACCAGATTGGCCGAGTTGGAGGTCGGCTACGGCGATCTGGTGCGTGACCTGCGAGAAGGCCGCCGCTACCTGCCGCCCCAGTGTTCTGACGAGCGATCGACCGGCTGCGCGTGAGCGGCGGACAACCACCGGGAATGTCCCGAAAAGTTTTGTAATGGTGAAAGCATATGAGGTTACTGGCATTGAAGATCGGATCCGCGAACTTCACTGCGGGCCATCTCATCGCAGGCCCCGGCGTGGCGGGCATCCGGCGAATTCCGATACCGCTGAACGCGGCCTGGGAAACCTGCCGCGACCTGCTGATCAACATCGCGGACGACGACGAGGTCGCCGCCGTCGGCATCGCCTGCTCCGGTCCGATCCGCACACCCGACGGCGCGATCGCTCCCCCTGGAATCAGCCAGTGGCGCAGTGGATTCGCCATCGCGGACGCGGTGCGGCGCACCTTCCCGGCGGCCACCGTCGAGATTGCCTCCGACCGCCGATGCCTCAGGCTGGCCGAGCAGAACATCACGCCTGTCGCAGGAGCCGATATGGTCCTGGTAGGAGCCGGGATTCTCGCGCTGGTCACGACGAGCCGACTATGTCATAGCCTGCCGGCGCTCCCGATGCCGAACTCTGCCGGAATGGTCCGACGGCCAACCTGGCCGATCACCTGCCACCACACGGGCCCGGTATGAAACTCGACCACAAATCCCCCTCTACCTGCCGATTGTGACCGTGACCTCCGGTTTTCGTGATCCGTGTCGGAGACGATAGACTCGGTTGGCCGAAAGGCACGCCGCCTTAGCTCAGTCGGTAGAGCGCTTCACTCGTAATGAAAAGGTCGGGGGTTCGATTCCCCCAGGCGGCTCCAGTTCAGAGGCTGTTTTCGGTCTCCGACGCGGATCAGTTCGAGGGCGGGTGAGGTGACAGCCGGGCCGACGACCTTCGACGAGCTGGCGGCTCTACTGCGGGTGCGCCACGATCAGTTGTCGGTGGCGCACCGCAAGATCGCCCAGCGGGTGCTGGCGGATTCGGAATCCGTTGCGTTCCTGACCGTATCGGAATTCGCCG
>JAFMQT010000561.1 GCA_017354515.1 Nocardia sp.
CCGGCACCCGCGAGGAACTCGCCACGCTGCTGGCCGCTGCCGACACCGCCGGCCATTCGGTGCGCGTGGCCGGATCCGGACATTCGTTCACCGACGCGGTACTCACCGACGGCACCCTGCTGCGACTGTCGCGGCTGAACCGCATCCTGGACGTCGACCGCGACAGCGGATTGGTGCGCGTCGAGGCCGGGGCCACGCTGCACGACCTCAGCATCGCGATGCACTCCCATGGCCTGGCGTTCCCGAATCTCGGCGACGTCGATGTGCAGACCGTCGCCGGAGCGACCGCCACCGGAACCCACGGCACCGGTGCCCGCCTCCAGAACATCTCCGCCGCAGTACATTCGCTGCAATTGATGCTCGCCGACGGCAGTACCGTCGAACTCGACGAACGCGGCGACCCGGACGGCTGGCGCGCGGCCCGGGTCGGTCTCGGAGCCCTCGGCGTGGTCACCGAGGTGACGCTGCGTCTGGTGCCCAGCTTCGTCCTCGAGGGCGTCGAACGTCCGATACCGGTCGCGGACATCCTGCGCGATCTGGACGAATTCGTCGATGGCAACGAGCATTTCGAGTTCTACATGTTCGCACACAGCGCGCTGGCGATGACCAAACGCAACAATCGTGTGGACCTGCCCGAGCATCCCCGTGCGGAGATCGTGGACTGGTTCACCGACGTCGCGCTGAGCAATCACACCTTCGACGGACTGTGCCGGCTGTCCCGGCGACGGCCACGGCTGATCCCCCCGATACAGCGGCTGGCGGCCCGAGCCGGAAGTTATCGCCGCCAGGTCGACCGTTCGTATCGAGTGTTCACCTCTCCCAGGCTGATTCGCTTCACCGAGATGGAGTACGCGATCCCGCGCGAGCACGCGGCCGCGGCGATCGCCGAGATCAAGGAGGTCGGGCGACACTTCGATGCGCCGATGCCCACCGAGGTACGGTTCGTCGCCCCCGACGATGCCTTCCTGTCCCCCGCCACCGGCCGGCGGACCTGCTACATCGCGGTGCATCAGTACCGCGGCATGGATTACCGGCCGTACTTCCGGGCGTGCGAGGCGGTATTCGATCGGTACCAGGGCCGGCCGCACTGGGGTAAGCGGCATTTCCAGACGGCGGCGACACTGCGCGAGCGCTACCCCGAATGGGACCGTTTCCAGGAGGTTCGCCGCCGCCTGGACCCCAAGGGCCGATTCAGCAACGACTACGTCGACCGCGTCCTCGGCACCCTGAACTGAACGGCCGCCCAGTCACCTCGGCGACGAGGCAACCCCGGTGTGCGGGGACGAACGCCGGTCGGGGAAAGTGGGGATATGACCACTTCCGAGCAGACCCTCGCCACAGGTTCCTGGGACCTGGACACCGCCCACTCGGCCGTCCACTTCGCCGTCCGCCACCTGGGAATTTCAAAGATTCGCGGACGGTTCAACACCTTCGAGACCCGCTTCGTGGTGGACGAGTCCGGGGCGGCGGCCATCGAGGCCACCATTCACCTCGACTCCTTCGACACCGGCAATGCTCAGCGCGACGGCCACGTCCGCGGCGCCGACCTGCTGGATGTGGACGCCCGGCCCACCCTGACCTTCAAGGCCACCGAGCCGGTCCGGGTCACCGAACGGTTCCAGGTCACCGGCGAGGTGACCTTGGGCAAGGTGAGCAAGCCGATCACGCTGGACGTCGAATGGGGTGGAATCGAGGAATTCCACGATGGGCGCCGGCATGCGGGTTTCACCGCGACCGGATCCCTGGCGCGCACCGAACTGGACGTCGGCGCGGCACTGCCCACCGCGGTACTCAGCGACAAGATCGACATCGAACTCGATATCCAAATCCTCGAGCCGCAGAACTGACGCACCGGGACCGAATGCCGCCTCTCCCCGGCGGCGGCATTCAGGGCAACTGACCCCAGCGCCGCGCCAGCACCACGGCCTCGTGCCGGGAGTGCGCGGCGAGTTTGGTCATCGCGCTGCGCAGATAGCTCTTGACCGTCTCGGGCCGCAGCGACAGCCTGCGCGCGGCCTCGTTGTTGGTACATCCCAGGGCGATATAGGACAGCACATCGAGCTCACGCGGGGACAGCGCGGGCGCGGGCTGCTCATCGGTGATCGCGGCCTCCCGCGGTCCGGCTAGCAGGCGCGCCAAGGAATCGGACACCGCCCGCAATCGATCGCGCGCCTGATCGTCACCGAGCGTCTGCGCGATACCGCGGACCTCCGCGTGCAGATCCCGAATCCTTTCCGCGACAACCGGATCCGCGGACGGCAGGGTCTGCGTCTCGGCGGCGGCGTGCATCCGCAGCCGCCGGTCCACCTCGTCCCGCACGGCCAGTTCGATCGCTAGCCGGCGACTGGCCCGCACCACCAGCTCCGCCGCGCGGTCACCGATCGGTCCCCGCTCGCGGCTGGCGACATACAACACGGCCCGCGACCTGCCACCGACGACCACCGGAATGCCGGCCACCGCTCGCAACCCCTCGACCGCCACCGGCCCGTCGTAATCGTGTGTGATGGTGGCCGCGGCGCGATAGTCGGCCACCGAGGTGGGGCGTCTGGTGGCCAGCGCGGCGCCGCCCACTCCCGAGGTGGGCGAGACCTCCAGACCGCGCATCGCCTGCGAGCGGGTGCCGAAGAATTCACTCAGAATCAGCGGCCCGCCGTCGCGGACGTGGCCGCCGAATACCACCGGCATCCCGGAATCGAGTGCTACCCGGCGCAACTCGGCTCGCAGGGCATCGGTGTCCCGCGGGCGGAACAGATCGGCCCTCGGCATCGGCGATACCCCTTTCCGGGGGTAGCAGGGA
>JAFMQT010000562.1 GCA_017354515.1 Nocardia sp.
CCCGGTCGGGCCGCGTCGGTGGTGTGGCTGGCGCTTCGATCACGGTTACCGATTCTCGCACGGGCGGCACTGGGGGCCGGGGCGGCGACCCGCTGCCCGGGAACCGGGCGACGGGCGGACGGTACGGTCTCGTTGTGCTCAAGCTGGTGTTCTTCGAACCTCGAATTCCCCCGAATACTGGTAACGCGATCCGCTTGGCGGCCGGTACCGGTTGTGAGCTGCACTTGGTCGAGCCGCTCGGATTCGATCTGTCGGAGCCGAAGCTGCGCCGCGCGGGGCTCGACTATCACGATCTCGCGGTGGTCACCGTGCACGCGAATCTCGGGGCGGCATGGGCCGCACTGCGACCCGAGCGGGTTTTCGCCTTCAGCACACACGCCGTCACCCACAACACCGACGTCTCCTACCGGGCTGGGGATGTGCTGCTGTTCGGCCCGGAGCCGACCGGCCTGCCCGACGAGGTACTTACCGATCCGCACATCACCGATCAACTGCGCATTCCCATGCTGCCCGGCCGCCGCTCGATGAATCTGTCCAATGCGGCCGCGGTCGCCGTCTACGAGGCGTGGCGGCAGCTGGGATTTCCGGGCGCAGTCTGATCGGGCGCTCATGGACGCTCCGGGAGGGCGCTGCCGTTCGGCAAATTGCCAGCGCCGGCGGGATACTCCCGCGCGAATACGCGTGAGACCTCCAGCAGTGCGGCGCCGACGGCCCGGATCGCCGTGCGGCTGCGTTGTTCGCTGCCACGGACGGTGGCGACCGCTTCGGCGATGACCTCGGACCATTGGCTCACGATCTCGGCCCGTTCACCCGAGACCGTCCAGTCCGGTGCGACCCGGCAACCGGCCGTGGTGGCGTCGGCGATGTAGTCGTGTAGCGCCGACACCGTATCGCGCAGTTCGCGAAGGTTACGTTCGGCGGCTGCGCACAGGGCCGCGATCCGCACACATCTGCGCCGCTCTTCGCAGTCGAGGTCCGACCCGCCACAGCCGCGGGCACCCCGGTCGAGGGCCGGCGCCCCAGAACCCTCCATGCGGCAACAGGTTTCGCGGATCCACTCCGCCGCTGACACCAGATGACCTATGCGCTGCTCGATTTCACCGACATGTGTGGTTTCCATACCGCCCCCGTTCGCACTGTTCCGATCGCCGATTCTCGACGTCGAACTACTGGAATTGCCTACCAACGAACACTTTTCGAACGTAATGACCGCCGGCCGCCCTGTCACGCCCGAGCTCGTAGACGCACCCTTTCCCGGAAGCCGCACCCCGTTCAGCGGAAATCGCGGGATGTGGACGATATGCGCAGATCCAGCCGCCGCAGCTGCTCGGCCACCACACTCACCGCCCCCTCACCGTTCTGCACCCGGCCCCTGATCAGCAGGGCGGACGCACCCTGCGCAAGACGGCGATAGCGCTGCCACAATCCGGCCGAGCACACCACGTTCACCATGCCCGTCTCGTCCTCCAGATTGATGAAGGTGACCCCGGCTGCGGTGGCCGGGCGCTGACGATGAGTAACCGCCCCGCCCACCAGCACCCGCGACCCGTCGGGGACCTCGAGCAGACGATTCGCCGGAACCGCACCGAGTTCGTCCAGCCGCGAACGCAGGAACTGTGTGGGATAGCTACCCGGTGAGATCCCGGTGGCCCACACATCTGCCGCGGCCAATTCCAGCTCACTCATACCGGGCAGAGCCGGGGCGTCGGTGACCGCACCGGTACCGGGTAGCCGCCCGGACCGCTCCCCCGCCGCCGCGCCCGCGGCCCACAGCGCCTGCCGGCGACCGCCCGCCTCGGCCCCCAGACTGCCGAGGGCACCCGCGGTGGCCAGCGATTCGGCCTGCGGCACCGTCAATTCGACCCGGCCGGTCAGATCCAGGAAGGAGATATACGGGCCGTGCGTGCGTGCCGCGACTATTCGCTCGGCCAAGTCGGCGCCGATACGGCGAACCGAACCCAACCCCAGCCGCACCTCGGTGCCGCGCCGTTCCAATGTCGCCCCGGCCAGGCTGTGATTGATATCCGGACCGTGCACCACCACGCCGTGCCGGCGCGCGTCGGCCACCAGCGATTGCGGCGAATAGAAGCCCATCGGCTGCGCATTCAGCAGGCCCGCGCAGAAGGCGGCCGGATGATGCAGTTTGAACCAGGCCGAATAGAACACCAGGGCGGCGAAACTCTGCGAATGGCTTTCCGGAAAACCGAAATTGGCGAAGGCGTAGATCTTCTCGTAGATGCGGTCGGCCAGCGCGCCGGTGATGCCGTGCAGTTCGCGCATGCCCTCGTACAGGCGTTCGCGCAGCCGCTCCATCCGTTCCGGAGAACGTTTCGACCCCATGGCCCGGCGCAACTGATCCGCCTCGGCAGCACTGAAACCCGCCACATCGATCGCCATCTGCATGAGTTGTTCCTGGAACAGCGGAATTCCGAGTGTCCGGGACAGTGAGTTTTCCAGCGCCGGATGATCGACCTTCGGGTCCTCACTACCGTTGCGGCGGCGGATATACGGATGAACCGAACCGCCCTGGATGGGGCCGGGACGGATCAGCGCGACCTCCACCACCAGATCGTAGAATTCACGCGGCCGCAGCCGTGGCAGCGTCGCCATCTGCGCCCGCGACTCCACCTGGAAAACTCCCACCGAATCAGCCCGCGAGAGCATCTCGTACACCGCCGATTCGGTGAGATCGATGGCGTGCAAAGCGATATCGATGCCCTGGTGTTCGCGAACCAGATCGATCATATAGTGCAGTGCCGACAGCATTCCCAGGCCGAGCAGATCGAATTTCACCA
>JAFMQT010000219.1 GCA_017354515.1 Nocardia sp.
TGATCCTGCCGGACAACGGAATTCCGAGTGTGGACAATCCGGTCGGCCACTGTTTGCGCGGGGCCAGGTCGATTCCGGGGCGGTCCAGGCGGGTGCGCGTTGCGGCCAGATCCCGGTTGTCCACGGTGGTGTCGGCATGGTCCCCGGTACACACGTCGCAGCGGCCGCAGCCCGGGGAATCGGCGGTCAGGCCGGGATCGTCGAGTTCGCGGCGCAGGAAATTCATCCGGCACGAGCCGGTGGTCTGATAGTCGAGCATGGCCCGCTGCTCGGCCTCGCGGGCCTGTGCGAGGCGTTCATAGCGGTCCCGGTCGTAGGTCCACTCCTGCCCGGTGGCCAGCCACCCGCCGCGCACCCGGCGCACCGCACCGTCCACATCCAGCACCTTCAGCACCATCTCCAGCCGGGAGCGGCTGAGTTCGACCAGCGGCTCCAGGGCCACCGTCGACGTCGGCCGTTCGTTGTCCAGTGCCGCCAGGACCGATCCCACCACCGATTCTCGCGGAAATGCCACGGACGCGAAGTAATTCCAGATCTGCCGGTCCTCCTCGCCCGGCAGCAGGATCACCTCCGCCCGGCGGGTTCCGCGCCCGGCGCGCCCGACCTGCTGGTAGTACGCGATCGGGGAGGAGGGCGCGCCCAGATGTACGACGAAACCGAGGTCCGGTTTATCGAAGCCCATCCCCAGCGCGGAGGTCGCGACCAGGGCTTTCACCGTATTGTCCAGCAGCGCCTGCTCGAGCGTCTCGCGTTCGGCGGGGTCGGTGCGGCCGGAGTAGGCGGCAACCGGATATCCCTGGGTGGCTAGCACATCGGCGAGATCGTGCGCGGCGGCGACGGTCAGCGTGTAGATGATTCCGGAACCGGGTAACTCGTTCAATCGCCGGCTCAGCCAGGCCGTTCGCCGGATCGGATCGGTGATCGGGACCACGGACAGGTGCAGGGACTCACGGTCCAGGGTGCCGCGCAGGATCAGGGTTCCGGTGCCGATCTGACCGGCCACATCGGTGACCACGCGGTCGTTCGCGGTGGCGGTGGTCGCCAATACCGGTATATCGCTGCCCAATTCGGCGATCAGGGTGCGGATCCGGCGGTAGTCGGGGCGAAAATCGTGACCCCAGTCCGAGATACAGTGCGCTTCGTCGACGACCACCAGACCGGCGTCGGCGGCCAGTTTCGGCAGTACCGAATCACGAAAGTCGGGGTTGTTCAAGCGTTCCGGACTGACCAGCAGGACATCGACCGTACCCGCGGCCACCCGCGTGTGGATCTGGTCCCACTCGGTGACATTGCCGGAATTGATGGTCTCGGCGACCACGCCGGCGTGGCGGGCCGCGGCGACCTGGTTGCGCATCAGAGCCAGCAGGGGGGAGACGATCACCGTCGGGCCGCGACCCTGAAGCCGTAGCAGTCGCGCAGCGATGAAATACACCGCCGACTTACCCCAGCCGGTGCGCTGCACCACCAGGGCCCGCCGGCGCCCCACCACCAGCGCCTCGATCGCCGTCCACTGGTCCGTGCGCAGCCGGGCATCCGGTCCGGCGAGTTCACTGAGCAGGGACTCGGCGGATTCACGCAGGTCGGTGGATGCCGGCTCAGCTGGTGTCGGCTCGGTGGATGTCGGCTGGGTGGATGGCACGGGCTCCATCGTGCCCGAGCCATCGGCCCACGGCCAGGTTCAGGCCGCAGCCGCACCCCTTCCCGGAAGCCTAATGTGCCGCGGCCGTCTCGGCCGCCAGCGACAGCAGCCGAGCGCGCACCAGATCCGGTCGCTCCTCCGGAATGAAATGTCCACAGCCCCGGACATATTCGACGGTGTAATCATCGGCGCGGGCGGTGCCGCCCGAGGCCAGCGACCAGTGGATGGCGGCGTCGTCGACGCCGAACAGTGCCCGCACTGCGACCGTGGCGCGACGGCGTTCGGGACGGACGGCCATGGTGGGGATCTCCCGCAACCAGAAGGTGCGGTAGGTGTCGGTGGCAGCCCTGCCCGGCACCGGCTCGCGGAAGCGGTCGCTGTAGATCCGGATGTCCTCGGCGGTGAACGCGCTCTTGTCGGTGACACCCAATTCCAGCAGGCTGTCGACGAATCGGGTGTGGCGCTGCAGCGGGACACCAAACGTCGCCACCAGCGGCTGGTAGCGCAGAAATCGCCCGATATGGGCGAGGAAGGCCCGGGTGTCCGGCCACGGGTGGGCGATATTGAGCGGCAGATAGCCCTCGAAACGTGCCGGTTCGCGCAGCACCATGCGGTATCCGACGAAACCGCCCCAATCGTGGCCGACCAGCAGGACCTGTGGCAGATCCAGTTCATCGAGCAGCGCGAGCAGATCGGAGGCGACATCCTCCTTGGCCCAGTGGTGCGGCGGCGGGCCGGACCAGCCGTATCCGGGCAGATCCGGCGCGATCAGCCGCAAACCTTCCGGAGGATCGGCGAGCAGGTGACGGAAGGTGTAGTGGTGCTGTGGCCAGCCGTGCAGCAGCAGAACCGGGCGCCCGTCCGCTGCCCCCGCCTCGGTGATATGGAATCGGACCCCGCGCGCCGGAACGAAATATCGTCGCACACCGCGGATCTCGGGCGGCTCACCTGTCTGCTGTGTGGTCGGCATACCCGATGGTAACCATCGCCGGTTCACATGCCGCGCACCGGGAATGTTTTCCGCTCGGGTGCGGGCATTTTCGCCGTCGAGGCCGGACAATGATGACGCGGGTAGCGACGTCCACTGGCAGCTGCGGGATGCGGGAGGAATACGGCGATGGCGAAGAAGTTCGACTCACCTCCGGGCTGGGCGCCGCCCGGAGCGCAGTTCCAGAGCCGTGGCTTCGGCAGCGCGACGGTGCTGGCGATCCTGGCCGGTCTGATCCTGACGCCGATCGGAATCGCGTTCGCCGCCAAGGGCGGAGCCGATATCCGGTACTGGGTGATCATCGGCGCGGTCACCGACCGGGCGACCGCGACCGGTGAAATCCTCGGCGGCTCACTGCTGCTCATGCTGGTCGCGGTACTGGCCGCGTTCTCACCGGCGGGCACCATCACCGGCGCCCTGGTGTGGGGGATATTTCCGGGGCTCTTGCACATCCTGTTCCCGGACACCACCTTCCGGTTGATCAGCGATCTGCCGTTCATCGATACCTCCATGCAGGTCGCGCTGCACTCCTGGGTCACCTACGGATTCGCGCTGATCTCGGGAATGATGCTGCTCGGCGCGGCGCTGGTGGGTGTGCTGCGGGCCCACTAGACCTGCTGTGGGTTCGTGGAACAATCGAGCCGATAACGTGTGATCTCGTGAGTGTGTCCGGTGATACCGGGAGGGACAGATGCCGACCCAGCCGTTGACTCAACACAGTTATCAGCAGGTCGTCTCCGCGAATTCGATCGTGCTGGTGAAGTTCTGGGCCTCGTGGTGCGGATGGTGTACCAAGTTCGAGCCGGTGTATTCCGATTCGGCGGCACAGCATCCGGAGATCGTGTACGGCACCGTCGACACCGAAGCCGAGCGGGAACTGACCGCCCTCGCCCAGATTCAGAGTCTGCCCTCGCTGCTGGCCTATCGCGAGGGGCTGCTGGTGTACGCCCACCCCGGCTTCCAGAACGCCGCCCAACTCGAGGAGGTCGTGCAGCGGGTGCGGTGGCTGGATATGGATGAGGTGCGGCGCGAGCGCGGACTGTCGAACGAACCGGCCGAGCAGGCCCGGCCGGCCCCCGCGGCGCCCCGTGCGGGACCGGCAGGCGGTCGCATCGAATACGGCTGGCCCGGATTGCGCACACGCTGAAACCCGTACTGCCGAATCCCCGTCGTGCGGCGTTCCCGTCGCAAGGCGTTCCCGTCGAAAGGCATAGTGTGGTGCGATCGGACAGTCCGTATCCAGGAGGCCCGCCGTGCGGATCGGCATCTTGCTCAGCGATCAGACCGGACCGGATGCGCTCACCCGCGTGACCGGTGAACTGCGGCAGTACGCCGACGAGGGCTTCGAATCGGCGTGGCTGTCGCATATTTTCGGGCTCGACGCGTTGACCGCCCTGGCCGTCGCGGGCAGCCAGGTACCGGGGATCGAGATCGGGACCGCGGTGGTGCCGACCTATCCGCGGCATCCGGGAGCGCTGGCCCAGCAGGCAGCCACCGCGGCCCTCGCGGCCGGCCGGGGACGGCTCACCCTGGGGATCGGGCTGTCGCACCAAGTCGTGATCGAGAACATGTTCGGTTACGACTTCGGCCGTCCCGCACGGCATATGAAGGAGTATCTGTCGGTGCTGGGACCGCTGCTGGCCGGGCAACCGGTCTCCTACGAGGGCGAGACGATCACCGCCAATCTGGGGCTGACCACGGGCGATGCCGGTCATATTCCGGTCCTGGTGGGGGCGATGGGTCCGGCGATGTTGAAACTGGCCGGACGCCGCACCGACGGCACGATTCTGTGGATGACCGGCGCCGCGACCATCGCCGAGCACATCGCGCCGACCATCACGGCCGCGGCCGCCGGGGCGGGCCGTCCGGCGCCGCGCGTGGTCTGCTCGCTGCCGGTCCTGGTCACCGACGACGTCTCCGCCGGACGCGAGCGGGCGGCGAAGGTTTTCGCGATGTACGGCACGTTGCCCTCGTATCGGGCGATGATGGATCGCGAAGGCGCCGCCGGACCGGAGGATCTGGCGATCATCGGTTCCGAGCACCAGGTCGCCGAGCGGATCCGCGAGGTCTTCGCCGCGGGCGCCACCGAATTCGTGGCCGCCCAGTTCGCCGGTGGTGCGGCCGCCGACCGTACCCGCCGGCTGCTGCTCGAGTTGGCGGACTGACCGCGATGCCACGCCGCGCCCAACTCGAGGATGTGGACCGGCTGGCCCGCGCGATGCCGCATGTCACCGTCGAACACGGTCCGCGGGGAAATCCCATCTATCAGGTCGGCCGTAAATCATTCGTCTATTTCCGCACCCCGCGACCGGATGCCGTCGATCCCGGCACCGGGGAGAAGTATCCCGATGTGATCATCTTCTGGGTCCCGTCGGAATCGGACAAGCTGGCGCTGGTCCAGGATCCGGATTCGCCGTTCTTCACCACCGCGCATTTCGACGGCCATTCGTCGGTGCTGCTGCGGGGCTCGCGGATCGGCGAACTCGATGTCGACGAGTTGCGGGAGGTCGTGCAGGACGCCTGGTTGTCGCGAGCTTCGCCGACCCGGGCCCGCCGCTGGCTCGACGACAATCGCCTGCGCTGAAGCGTGCTTGACCTCGAGTGGGGTTGAGGGTGAAGGCTGGGGCCATGACAGAAGCTGTTGAGCGTTGGAATCAGGTCTATGACGACGACACCGCCCCCTGGGTGATCGGGGAGCCGCAAGCGGCGATTCTCGAACTCGAGCGTGCCGGGCGCATTCGCGGCCGGGTACTGGATATCGGTGCGGGAGCGGGGGAACACACCATCGCGCTCACCGCGGCCGGGCACGATGTTCTCGGCGTGGATCTATCGCCGAGTGCGGTCGAGTACGCGCGCCGCAATGCCGCCGAGAAGGGCGTTCCGGGCGCGCGATTCCAGGTCGCGGACGCACTGGCCGTCGGCGCCGATCCCGAAGCAGCGGCCGCGCTGGGCGTGTTCGATACCGTCATCGACAGTGCGCTGTTCCACATCTTCGGGAGCGAGCCGGAGAACCGGGCCCAGTACGTCCGGTCGCTGCACACGCTGTGCGTGCCCGGCGCGACGGTGCATCTGCTGGCGCTCTCGGACGCCGAACCGGGATTCGGTCCGCGGATCAGCGATCGGATCATCCGTGAATCCTTCGGCGCGGGCTGGGAATTGGAGGATCTCGGCCCGTCCCGGTATCGCGGCCGGGTGACCGCGCTGACCGCCGACAAGGTCGAGGGCCTCGAGGTCGGGCCGGACGGAATCGTCGACACCACCGCCTGGCTGGCCCGGATCCGCCGGATCTGAATTCGGTCAGTCCTCGGCTTGCAGGACGCGTTCGATCCGGTCGGCGGTGGGGATCGACGCGGCCGCGCCGAATGTGGTGGTGGCCAGGGCGCCCGCCGTGCACGCCCACGCGAGGGCGGTCGGCGGGCCCTCGTGCCAGCGCGCGGCCAGGGTACCCATGAAGGCGTCCCCGGCTCCGGTGGTGTCGACCACCTCGACCGGGATGCCCGGATGGGACAGCTCGCCGCGGGGCCCGCGGTAGGTTGCGCCCTTGCCGCCCTTGGTGATCAGGACATGCGGTACCGGTGCGAGCGCCAGGCCCAGCGTGGCGGCCTCGCCCTCGTTCACCACGACGACGTCGATCGCCGGCCACAGCTGTTCGGGGACCGCGCGCGCCGGGGAGGCGTTCAGCAGCACCAGGGTCTTGTTCTCGCGCGCGTGCAGCGCGGCGGCCAGCACGGTCTCGGCGGGAATCTCCAACTGGCACAGCAGGATATCGGCCGCGGCGATGGTCGACAGGTCGGCCGGGGACAGTTCGGTCAGTTCGGCGTTCGCGCCGCCGACGACGATGATCGTGTTCTCCCCGTCCTCGTCGACGACGATGGTGGCGATACCGCTGGAACCCGGTGCAGTGCGGACCCCGGAGGCGCCGATTCCGTTGTCGGTGAGCGATTTGCGCAACTCCGCGCCGAACAGGTCATCGCCGGTCGCGCCGATGAACGCCACCTGAGCACCTGTGCGGCTCGCCGCGATCGCCTGGTTGGCGCCTTTTCCGCCGGGCATCATTTCGAAGCCCCGGCCCAATACCGTTTCCCCCGGGAGCGGCCGTCGGTTGGTCCGCGTCACCAGGTCCATGTTGATGCTGCCCACCACAGCGATCCGTGCCATATCCGAACCGTAACCCGTGACGGGCGGCGGACGGCGCCGCGGCTCAGCCGCCGGTGTGCCCGGCGGCCAGTGCGGCCAGTCGATCGAGCGAGGCGAGCAGTGACTCCGATGTGGTGGTGCGGGCGCGGACCAGGCGTTTGTCGTCGGTGAGCCGGGTCCAGTCATAGGTATGCCGGACCAGAGTGTGATTCTCGTCGACGGGTTCGAGTTCCCAGCGCCACAGGTGCCCGGGCGGCGGCTTGCCGGGCTCGGAGGGCTGCCAGGCGATGAGCCGGCCCTCGGTGAATTCGACGACCCGGTTCTCGCGGAGCGAACCCTTGGTGATGGTCATGATGAACACATCACCCACGCCGGTTACTCGCTGTCCGGCGGCGGCCTCGCTGAGGTTGTCGTTACCGTCCCAGCGCGGCTGCTGTGCCGGATCGGCGATCAATTCGAAGATGCGGGCGGCGGGGGCGGCGATCTCGCGTTCCGCGGAGACGATTCGCGATGCGGGTGCCGCGTTCCCGGAATCGGTGTCGGCCATGGGCATATCGAACCATTCGAAGACCTGCCGCGCGAGTGCGGACGATAACTCGATGACGCGGTCAGTACGCTGGTCGCCATGACTGCTGGAACTGTGGGCGAGACCGATACCGCGCGC
>JAFMQT010000563.1 GCA_017354515.1 Nocardia sp.
AGATCGACCACGACGTCCAGAAATGCGCCGTGCACACAGGTCACGTATTTCGCTTGACCGGGCGGATTCACTGTGTAATGTATGCCGCGCATAACTCCGGCCGCCGATGATGACGTGTTGACCTGCAGTAATTCGAATTTGCGCCCGGTCGCCTTCTCGAATTCGGATTGTTTGAACGTTTCGGTGAAGATTCCGCGGTCGTCGCCGTGCGGGGTGGGGGTGAATTCCCAGGCACCGGGCACCGCGAGTTCTCGAATCCGCATCAATGGTCCTTTCCGCGGGCAAGTAAATCCATCAGGTAATTCCCGTATCCGGACCGGACCAGGGGAGATGCCAACCGGGCCAGCTGGTCGTCGTCGATGAACCCCATCCGCCAGGCCACCTCCTCGGGGACGCCGATTTTCAAACCCTGGCGCTCCTCGATGGTCCGCACGTAGTTCGCCGCATCCAGCAGTGAATCGAAGGTCCCGGTATCGAGCCAGGCGGTGCCGCGCGCCAGGGTTTCCACCGCCAGCCGGCCCTGTCGCAGATAGTCGCGATTGATATCGGTGATCTCGTATTCCCCTCGGGCGGAGGGCCGCAGCGACCGGGCGATCTCGACCACGTCGTTGTCATAGAAGTACAGTCCGGGAACCGCGTAGCTGGAGCGCGGGTTCTTCGGCTTCTCCTCGATGGATACCGCCTTACCAGCCGAGAATTCGATCACCCCGTAGGCCGATGGATCGGACACTCGGTAGGCGAAGACCGCGCCGCCGTCCAGGCCGTCGAATCGGCGCAGCCGGGTGCCCAGACCCGGTCCGTGGAAGATGTTGTCGCCGAGCACCAACGCCACGCAATCGGTGCCGATATGGTCCGCGCCCAGGACGAAGGCCCGGGCCAGGCCGTCCGGATCGGGCTGCACCACATAGCTGATCGACACCCCGAACTGGCTGCCGTCACCCAGCAGCCGGACGAAGGACGGTGCGTCCTCGGGGGTGGTGATCACCAGGATGTCGCGTATCCCCGCCAGCATGAGGGTGGACAGGGGGTAGTAGATCATCGGTTTGTCGTACACCGGGACCAGCTGTTTACTCACCCCGCGCGTAATCGGGTGCAACCGGGATCCGGTACCCCCGGCCAGGATGATTCCACGCATGTGGTGAAAGTCTGCCAGCTCGCGGCGGTTCGGGCGCGGGGAGGCCTGGGGTGGTGCCACTGACGGTCCCGGCGTCGGGGAGGTCGCGACTCGACCGCGAATTGATCACGGGCGTTTCGTTTGGGGCTGGACGGGCGATCAGTATTGCGTAGGTCACATATCCATGGTGTTCTGGAACGCCAGTGTGTGAGATGTCAGCGCCGACATCAACAGCTACCGGCTCACCGGTAGTCGGTCCGTCGGCGCCGTGAGCTGAGTAGGCAGGTGCGCTATGACGGCGAAACCGATCGGCCAGTCCGAATTCCAGTCCGACTCCGGACCCGGTGTGGTCATGAACCCCGACCGGACCAGCCTCGGCGCACACGCATTGCACCTGGCATGCAAGGGTGTGGCCGCTCCGATCATCCGGAACTATCCGATCCGGCCCGCGACCATGCCGGTGGCGCGTGTTGTGGTCGACCGGCTGGCCGCACTGCGGCCCGGGGGCAGCGGCGTCGAGCGCGAGCAGGTGCGGCTGCGCGGCTTCCGGATGGAGATACTGCGGCCCGCCGGAGCGCGGCGATCACTGCGCGACGGTGTGGTGATGTACATGCACGGTGGCGGGTTCTTCCTGTGCGGACTGGACTCCCACCGCCCGGTGGCCGCGAGTCTGGCCCGCCGGACCGGTCTGCCGGTGGTCAACGTGGAGTACCGGCAGATGCCGAGCGCTTCCATCGCCGGATCGATCCAGGACTGTCTGACCGCGTACCGCTGGCTGCTGAGCCATGGGGCCGATCCGGCGCGCACGGTTTTCGCCGGCGATTCCGCGGGCGGATTCCTCACTTTCGCGACCGCACTGCGTTCCGCTCGCTCCGGCTTGCCCGGCCCGGCGGGACTGGTGGGATTGTCCCCGCTGCTGGATCTCGAGTACCGGGACAAGGCCGACTACGTCAATGTCGATCGGGACGCCTATATCCCCTGGTCGCAGGTGCGGCAGATGGTGCGCTACGGCGCGGAGGACGGTCGCCGGCTCGATCCGGAGCTCTCGCCGGTGAACGGCGCGCTCGGTGGTCTGCCGCCGGCGCTGTTGATCGTCGGCGAGGACGAGCTGCTGCGCTACGACTGCGAGTTGATGGCTCGGCGGCTCACCGCGGCCGGTGTACCCAACGCTCTGGAGCTGTGGCGCGGACAGGTGCACGCCTTCCCGAGCGTGCTGCCCAATCTGCCCGAGAGCCGGGCCGCACTGGCCCGGGTCGCACGGTTCGTCCGGGCTCGGATCGAATCCGAGGAGGTAGCCCGGACCGCATAACTCCCGGAGGGTTCGGAAAGACAGCGATCCCGGCCACCGATGCGGTGGCCGGGATCGCTGCTGAAGAACTGCGGATTCGCCCGGTTCAGGGTGCCTGGGCGAACCAGCGGATTACTTCTTGGGGGCTGCGGGGGCCGGGGCCGGTTTCGGCGCCGGGTTGTTCTGCGAGCCGGGGTGGAAGGGCTGGTTGGTGGTGATGAAGTACTGCGCCAGGGCGGCGATCGCGACCGGGGCGGTCACGAACAGCTGTCCGGCCAGGGTGCCCAGGAACCCGACGGTGGAGGCGCCCACGACGCATCCGGCCAGCGGGCCGGCCCCGAACAGGGCCAGCAGGGCGCCGGTGGCGGCCAGGCCGAGCGCGGCGCCGGC
>JAFMQT010000564.1 GCA_017354515.1 Nocardia sp.
GACGCGGCCGGCCGCACGCAGGATGCGATCGTCGTCGCCCTCCGGGAGCACGATCCGGCTCGGACTCACCCGCGCCCACTCCACCAGCTGATATTCGAACATCTGCCGTGTCACCACCGACGGCACCGGAACCTCGATCAGTCCCCGCAGCGCTCGGCTGTCGACCCGCTGTTCCATCAGCGCGAGCGCGGTGTCGACCTTGCGCATACTGGTCAGCGAGACGCGGCCGCGGGTGTGGGCGGCGGCGCTGGCGGTATCGAAGGTGCCCAGCTGGGTGGTCAGGATCGGCAGTTTCGGTTTCAGGCCGCGGATCAGCCGCTCGATCGCGGGCTCAGGCAGCATTCCGCCGTTCATGATGATTCCCGACAGCGACGGAAACCCCTCCGCCTCATGCGCATTGACCAGGGCCAGCAGCACATCGGAGCGATCGCCCGGCACGATGACCGCGACCCCGTCGGCGAGCCGCTCCAGAATGTGCTCGGCGGTCATCCCGCCGACCATGACCCGCAATGCCTCCCGCTGCAGCAGTTCCGGATCGCCGGAGTACACCTCGCCCTCGATCGCCTCACACAGTTCGTGCATCGTCGGCGCGGTCAGCAGCGGCACCTCGGGCAGGGTCCAGGCCGGGTGGCCCAGGACGGCCAGCGCCTTCTCGACCGCCTCCAGCTCGCCCGGATCGCACCGATTGGCGATCACGGCGGTCAGCTGGGCGTGCTCGCGCGCGAGTTCCGCCTCGCACACCCGCGTGATCTCGACGACCTCATCCGGATCGCGCCCGGCGCCCCGCACCACCAGCAACACCGGCGCCCCGAGATTGGCCGCGATCCGGGCGTTGTAGCGCAATTCGCTGGGGCCGGCGATATCGGTGTAGTCGGTGCCCACGATCACCACCGCGTCGCACACCTTGGCCACCTCGTGGAACCGCATCACGATCTCGCCGATCGCGGCATCGGGGTCGGCGTGCACCTGTTCGTAGGTGGCCCCGATGGCGTCCTGGTAATCGATATCGGCGGTGCAGTGTTCGAGCAGCAGTTCCAGGATGTAGTCGCGGTCGTGGCTGGAGCGGGTGATCGGCCGGAAGACCCCCACCCGCGGCGTGGTCGCCGACAACATGTGCAGCAATCCCAGCGCCACGGTCGATTTGCCGGTATCGCCCTCCAGTGAGGCGATGTACACGGTCGACGGTGCGGTCTCGGCCATGGCCCGAGCCTAGTCAGCCCGCGCCTGACACCGGGCCCGGACTCAGCTCACAGGGCTCGCAGGCGAGGCGCCAGGTCCTTGGCGAACAGATCCAGGAAACGGCGCTGATCGTGGCCGGGAGCGTGGAAGACCAGGTGGTTCAAACCCGCGTCGAGATAGGGCTTGATCTGCTGCACCGCCTGATCCGGATCGCTGGCGACGATCCACCGCTTGGCGATCTGCTCGATCGGCAGCGCGTCGGCGGCGGCCTCCATTTCGATCGGGTCGGTGATCGAATGCTTCTGCTCGGCGGTCAGCGACAGCGGCGCCCAGAAACGCGTATTCTCCAGCGCCAGTTCGGGATCGGTGTCATAGGAGATCTTGATCTCGATCATCCGGTCGATATCGGCGACCTGCCGCTCGGCCTTGGCGGCCCCCTCGGCGACGGCCGGCATCAACTTCTCGGTGTAGAGATCCATCCCCTTACCGGAGGTACAGATGAAGCCGTCGCCCTTGCGACCGGCGTAGCGCGCCACCACCGGACCGCCGGCGGCCACGTAGATGGGGATACCGCCCTCGGGGACGTCGTAGATCGAGGCGCCGACGGTGTTGTAGTACTGGCCCTCGAAGCTGACCCGGTCCCCGGTCCACAGCGCGCGCATCAGATCCACCGATTCGCGCAGCCGGGCGAAACGCTCCTTGAATTCCGGCCACTCGCCCTGATAACCGGTGGCGATCTCGTTGAGCGCCTCACCGGTGCCCACGCCCAGCATCACCCGGCCCGGATACAGGCAGCCCATACTCGCGAAGGCCTGCGCGATGACCGCGGGGTTGTAGCGGAATGTCGGGGTCAGCACCGAGGTGCCCAGCTGGATCCGGGAGGTCCGCTCCCCGACCGCGGTCATCCAGGCCAGCGAGAATGGCGCGTGCCCGCCCTGGTGGCGCCAAGGCTGGAAGTGATCGCTGACAGTGGCGCTGTCGAGCCCGTGTTCCTCGACCGATACCGCCAGTTCGACCAGTTCGCGGGGTCCGAATTGTTCTGCCGAGGCCTTGTATCCGAGCTTGAGATCACTCACTGCGCCACTCCTGTTCGTCACATCCGTGCCGTGCGCCGGTTGTCCCGGGCAATACCGTCGAGCCTAATCCGGCCGGTTATGGACAGCTGTCCAGACCTTGTCCGTCCACAGGGAAACACCCGGTGATCCACAATTGATTCCGTGACCGCCGATGATTCCGTGACGAACAAAGACTCAGCGACCACCACCGAGCAGACGATTCTGTCGTACCTGACCGATATGGACGGTGTCCTGGTGCACGAGGACCACCTGATCCCCGGCGCGGACAAGTTCCTGGCGGAATTGACCGAACGCGAGGTCCCGTACCTGGTCCTGACCAACAACTCCATCCGGACCCCGCGTGATCTGCAGGCCCGGCTGCGCCGGATCGGACTGGACATTCCCGCCGAGTCGATCTGGACCTCGGCCACCGCGACGGCCACCTCCCTCGACGAGCAGCGCCCCGGCGGAACCGCCTATGTGGTGGGCGAATCCGGGTTGACCACGGCCCTGCACGAAATCGGCTACGTCCTGACAGACAGCGATCCGGAC
>JAFMQT010000565.1 GCA_017354515.1 Nocardia sp.
TGACATAGGGCATTCCGACCCGGGTCGCCTCGGCCGCGATCGACTCCTGCGCCTGCTTCTTGGTGCCGACGAAGAGCACGGTGCCACCGTGGGCGACGGTCTCCTTGACGAACTCGTAGGCTTTGTCGATGTAGGTCAGCGTCTGCTGCAGGTCGATGATGTAGATACCGTTGCGGTCGGTGAAGATGAACCGCTTCATCTTCGGGTTCCACCGACGGGTCTGGTGACCGAAGTGTGCGCCGCTGTCGAGCAGCTGCTTCATGGTTACGACAGCCATAGCCGCGTATCCGCCTTTCATATTCTGGTTGACGCGGAAACCGAGGGTCGGCTCCCGCCCTGGCGTCCGCGGCCGCCGGACCCACCGGAAATATCTTCGGAAGGACCAGCCGACGGCGTGGAGATCGGACGCGCGAAGTCGATCCGCGTACAGCGAACCGCCCGGCCAGTTTACGACCCGGGCGTGTCATAACCTAAACGGGGTGGTCACAGCTGCGCCGAAACCGCCTCGTCGGCCGGTTTTCCCGATTACGAACGATCCACAGATGGCGAGTTGTGCACACTCGCCGGAGCGCGGCTCGGCGGCGTCGGCGGTCCTTCCGAAGATGGGGGCATGGGACGGATCCGGGCGCTGATCGCTCTCGCCGCCGCGGCTGCGGTCGCCGCGGCGGTGGCGGCGGTATATCCGGCGGACGCGGCGCCGACCGGCGCATTCGATTGGCCGCTGCGTCCCCGCCCGGCACTCGTGCGCGGATTCGACCGGCCCGAACACGATTGGCTGCCCGGACATCGCGGGGTCGACCTTGCCGGCTCCGCGGGGCAGCCGGTGCTGGCCGCCGGAGACGGCATCGTGGTGTTCGCGGGCCAGGTCGCAGGTAAGCCGGCGGTGTCGGTCGATCACGAGGGCGGCCTGCGCACCACCTACGAACCGGTGCGTGCCACGGTACGAACCGGACAGCGGGTCGCCCGGGGCAGTGCGCTGGGCACCCTCGAAACCGGTCACCCGGGCTGTCCCGGCACCTGCCTGCACTGGGGCCTGCGCCGGGGACGGGAGTACCTGAACCCCTTGGGCCTACTGCGGGAAGTCCCGATTCGGCTCAAACCTGTTCGGCCGGAGGACCGATCGACCATCGAACCGGCGGCCAGGAGCTCAGGCCCCGGTGCCGGCCGCTTCCTTCTCGGCCAGGTCCCGCTTCCACTTCCGGAATTCCTCGTCGGTCCGGCCGCGTCGCCAATATCCGGAAATCGAGGCCTGATTCGCCGGAACGCCCCGCTCGTTGCGGATGTAACGGCGCAGGTCGTGCATGACCACCTGCGCCTCACCGTGGATGAAAACATGAACCCGGCCCTCGCGCCACGGCTCGGCACGCACCTGCCGCGCCAGAGCATGGCCCGGTTCGGCGGTACCGCGGTGCACCCAGGTGAGGTCAACGCCCGCCGGCCGCGGAAAGTCCAATTCGTCCGCGGCACTTGCCACCTCGACGAATACGCGCCCGATGGCGTCGGCCGGCAGCGCGGCGCAGGCATTGGCGATGGCGGGCAGGGCGGCCTCGTCGCCGGCCAGCAGATGCCACCCCGCCGCCGGGTCGGGGGCATATGCTCCGCCGGGTCCCAAGAGGTCGATGACATCACCGGGTTCGGCGTTCATCGCCCACGGACCGGCTATCCCCTCGTCACCGTGGTAGACGAAATCGAGCGCGATCTCCTCTGCGCCGGCGTCGACGGAGCGGACGGTGTAGGTGCGCGTGGTCTCGCCGTCCGGACCGGGGAACAGCAATTTCACGTAGGAATCGGTGAATTCGCTCGGTGTGAATCCGGCGAATCCATCACCCCCGAGGTGGACGCGGATCAGATGGTCGTTCAGTCGCTCGGTGCGACGGACCTGAAACGTCAGGCGGGTACGGGTGCGAGCCACAGGTGAATACCTCCATAATTAGGGTTACCTAATCACATTAGCATCTGCTTTGCCGATAGGTCGGAATATATTGGCGATTGTTCCCGGATTCGACGGTATCCGACGTCGGACCGATGCGCACGCCGTCGCCGTCGCGGCCCGGCGCCGGGCCGGTCACGATGGAAGGATGCCGGACCACCAGAACACCACCCCCTTCACCTACCGCGAGGTCGGCGCCACCTGCGCGGAGTCTCCGCCCGGATACCACCACTTTCGCCTGCGCTCTCGCGTCGGCTCCGGCCGCGTCCTGTTCGACTCGGTGGGCGACCGGATACTCACGTACCGGATGCAGCGCGGCTCCGGGATCTTCCACCGGGCGGATACCCCCACCGCCGAACCGGGGACCCACCTCACCGTCCGCTTGGGCCTGGGTCCGCTGGCAATCACCGCCCCCTGCCGGGTGGTGTACGTGCTGAACGAACTGAACCGGCGCGGCTTCGCCTACGGAACGCTTCCCGGTCACCCGGAAAGCGGCGAGGAACTCTTCGCGGTCGAATACGACGCCGACGACGACGGCGTTTACGTTGTCGTCGCGGCCTTTTCGCGGCCGGCCACCTGGTACACCCGGCTCGGCGGGCCGGTGGTCCGGCAAATCCAGAAGCTCATGGCACGGCGATATATCGCCGCGGTCCGGCCGCGGTGAGCGGCCGCCCGACTTGGTTGCCGATGTAGCGCGAGACCGACAGAAAAGCGCCGTACCGGCTCACAGGTTGTCGATGTGGGCGGCGAGCGCGTCGGCACCCGCGTGCAGTTCGGCGGCCCGGTCCGCACGCCCGAGGGATTCGTATTCCGCTGCCGCATGGCGTCGTTCGTCGATCTCGGATCGGACTATG
>JAFMQT010000566.1 GCA_017354515.1 Nocardia sp.
TCCCGGTATCCGAGCGCAGGGCGAAGCGCTTGACCCACCGCTTCTGCCCTGAGACGTGACCGAAGGTCGCGCAGGGCACCCGCGGTGCGCTGACCTCCAGCAGCGTATCGCCGATCCGCCAGCGCTCACCGAGCACGGCGTCGCTGACCGGCAGGCCGGACAGCCGCAGATTCTCCCCGAACCAGCCCGCCGGGAGCTCGAATCCCAATTCCCTGCCCCAGCGCCGAGCATCCTCGTCGGCGTAGGCGTAGACGGCCTGGTGGATGCCGCCGTGGTATTCGGTATTGCAGACGTGATCGCCGTCCAAACCCAAGGGGCCGACCGCGACTCGGCCCTCGACGGGTCGCTTGTCGATCGCGGTCCTGCCGACCCGACTGACCGTGGCGGGCAGTTCGATATCGGCGTGCACGACGCAGACCGCCAGCACCGTGCCGGCGGCCGACCGATCGCGCGGCGAACTCACCGCCCGCGCAACTTCTCCACGGCCTGCCGCCCGGCCTGCGGAACATCGTCCGCCGGAACCGAATCCGGGTCGATGGCCGCGGCCATGGGTCCCGCCTCGAGCCGGGTGTCGGCGGGAACGGCCCGCTTGACCAGTGCCAGCGCGATCGGGCCGAATTCGAAGTGGTCGATCACCGTGCCGACGCGGCCCACCGTTCGCCCGCCGGCGGTGACCGGATCACCCGGTGCGGGCCGGGACTCGGAGGATCCGTCCAGATGCAGCAGGACCAGCTGCCGTGGGGGTTTGCCGAGATTGTGCACCCGGGCGACCGTTTCCTGACCGCGATAGCAGCCCTTGTTCAGATGGACCGCGCCGAATTCCTCGGGGCCGCCGATCCAGCGGACTTCCTGCGGAATGGTGCGGTCGTCGGTGTCCACGTGCACGCGTGGGCGCAGCGTGGCCACCCGGAGCGCCTCGAACGCCCACATTCCGGCGGGTTCGGCGCCCGCCTCGGTCAGCGCCGACCAGCGCTCGGCGAGTTGTTCGCGGGGCACGACCAGGTCGTAGGAGTTGTCGCCGGGCCACGGCATCCGGCGCACGAACCCGCCGCCGGGCAGCGCGGTCGCACCGTAGATCTCGGGGAGGTGCTCGATGCCGAGGGCGGCGGTCAGTGTCGGGACCGCCGGGCCCAGCAGGCTCAGCACGGCGTATTCGGGTGCGGCCGCGGGGGCGGCATCGGCCCAGAACACCATCTTCTTCAGGAAGTCCAGCAACTGCGGCCCGCGATCGGCCTCGGTGTCGATCCACACCGTCGAGTCGAGTTCGGTGAGCACGAAGTGGTGCTGGATCCGGCCGTTGAGGTCGAGATCCAGATTCTCCGCCGATCGACCTTCGCCCAGTTCGGCGATGTGCTGGCTGGAGATGGTGTGCAACCAGGTCAGCCGTTCCGCGCCGCCGATGGTTGCGACGAATCGGTGCGAGCGGTCCACGATCACGGCCCGTTCGGAGGCGGCGCGCTGTTCACCGAACGGATCGCCGTAATGCCAGGCGACCGCGGCATCGGGCCCGTCGGGCGGGCCGGGCACGGCCCCGGGGAGACCGAGTAGTGGGCTGGGTTCGGCTACCTCGGACACCACTCCACAATAGGCGTCGCGGTCGGCTCGTGCCGGAGACCGGTGACCGGGCGGTTTCGTAGCGCTCCTGAATCGTCCGGTTCCCTTAGGCTTTCATCATGGTGGATCGCGTGCTGGTGACACTCGACGGTAAGTTCCGCAATCCGGAACAGCCGCTGCTCTATGCGGACGATCTGGGCGCCCTCCGGGGCGACGGGGTCTTCGAGACGGTGCTGGTGCGCGCGGGCAGGGCATGTGCGCTGGAACTGCATCTTGCCCGGCTGCGACGGTCGGCCCAGGCACTGGACCTGCCCGATCCCGATATCGCCGCGTGGACCAAGGCGGTGTCGACGGCGGTCGGTAAATGGGGCGCCGACCGCGAGGGCGTGCTGCGGATGGTGGTGACCCGCGGCCGGGAGAGTTCCCCGGCGCGTCGCCCCGGATCGGGCGCACTATCCGGATCCGAGGCGGAGCCGACCGGATACGTCCTGGTCGGCCCGGTCGGGGAGCGGGTGGCGAGGGCGCGTGCGGACGGGATCTCGGTCATCACCCTCGCCCGCGGTGTGTCGACAGAATTGGCGGCCGAGGCGCCGTGGCTGCTGATGGGGGCCAAAACCCTCTCGTACGCGATGAATATGGCGGCACTGCGATTCGCCGAACGTGCCCGAGCCGACGATGTGATCTTCACCAGCACCGAACACCGGGTACTGGAGGGGCCGCGCTCGACCGTGGTCATCCAGCGCGGCAAACAATTGCTCACCCCGCCGGCCGTAGACGGGGTGCTGCCCGGGGTCACGCAGCGGGCCCTGTTCGCCGAGGCGGAGAAGGCGGGCTGGGAATGCCGATACAAATCCCTGTTCACCGCCGATCTGGTGACGGCCGAGAGTGTGTGGTTGCTCTCCAGCGTTACGCTGGCCGCCCGGGTCGCTGTGCTGGACGGCTTGCGCATGTCGGCGCCCGAATGTGCCGGAGAAATCGCCGAGATGGTGAATTCTGGGATCGAGCGCGCCTGGAATGTGGCCGACTGGCAGTAGCCGGCGGGTTGTTTCCGGCCCAGTCTGGCGTACGCTCTACTACTACCAGTAGTAGTAGATTATGTCCGCCGGTACAGGAGGCCGCCATATGGACGTCGTCGACGTTTCCCGTTGGCAGTTCGGGATCACGACCGTCTATCACTTCATGTTCGTCCCGCTCACGATTGGCCTGGCGCCGCTGG
>JAFMQT010000220.1 GCA_017354515.1 Nocardia sp.
GGTCTCGTACTTCTCGAGATCCTCGGCGCTCATCTGGTGGAAAAACCTCCCTTATCGCCACTGTGCGTGCAGTACATTATCTCGTACCGGCGGTCTCGCTTGCCACCGGCCCGCTCACCGATCCGGCGACCGCGCGGACATTGCGCCATGAACGCCGGTGTTCCTGACTGGGCCCGAGCCGCCGCAGGGCCGCCAGATGGTCGGCGGTGTTGTAACCCTTGTGCGCGGCGAAACCGTAGCCGGGCACGGCCTCATCGAGATCGACCATCATCCGGTCGCGGGTCACCTTGGCCAGGATGCTGGCCGCCGCGATGCAGGCGGCCGTGGCGTCACCTCCGATCACCGGCAGTGACGGCACACTGATCCCGGGCACCCGGAATCCGTCGGTGAGCACATATCCGGGCCGGATGCCCAGCCCCGCGACCGCCCGGCGCATCCCCTCGATATTCGCGACGTGGATACCGATCGTGTCGATCTCCCAGGCCGGGACGACCACCACTTTCCACGCCAGCGCCCGGCGCACGATGACCGGATACAACTGCTCCCTGGCCGATTCGCTCAACTTCTTCGAATCATCCAGTCCCGCAAGGGAATCGTAGGCCTTGGGCGCGAGCAGACAGGCGGCGACCACCAGCGGGCCCGCACAGCAGCCGCGGCCGGCCTCGTCCACGCCCGCGACCGGCCCCAGCCCGCCCCGGATCAGCGCCGATTCCAGAGTCCGCAGACCGGCGGCACGGCGCATCACCACCCGGGGCGGCCAGTTCCCCTCGCGAACCGCCGGGCGTCCCGATCCGTCTCTCATCGCGCCCACCATTCGACTATGCCGCGAACAGATTGCTCACGCCGGACTATCCGCGCCGCTTCACCTTGCCTGCGCGTTCTGCGAACGGACCGGCCCGATCCGGTTGGGCGGCCAGATCTTGAATACCGCCTTGCCCCGGACATCGGCGATCGGCACGGTCCCGGAGAACTCGTCGTCGACATGTCCTCGCGAGTCCAGCGATTGGCTGCGGTTGTCACCCATCATCCACAGGTTTCCGTTGGGAACCTTGACCGGTCCGAACTCGCGGCCGATCGGATTGACGCTCAAACCACCGGCGACCTTCGTCGCATACGGCATCCCCGGTTGATACGGGTACATGTAGTGCGCGTACGGCTCGTCCAGCGGTTTGCCGTCGACCATCACCCGGCCCTGGGTATCGCAGCATTGCACGGTCTGCCCGCCGACCGCGATGACTCGCTTGACCAGGTCGTTCTCATCGGGCGGAACCAGGCCGAAGAAGGAGAAGAAGTCCTGGATACCACGCACGACCGTGTTGCTCGAGCGGTGCGAGGCATATTCCTTGTTCCACGAGACGCTGGGGCCCTTGAAGACCACGACATCGCCGGGGGTGGGATCGCCGAAGTTGTAGCTGATCTTCTCGACGTAGATCCGGTCCCCGGTGCAGCCGGTACAGCCGTGCAGCGTCGGTTCCATCGACTCCGACGGGATCACATACGGCCGGCCGATGAAGTTCACCACCAGCGCCGCGATCACCGCGGCGATCACGATCAGGATCGGCAATTCCTGCCAGAAGGGACGCTGCTTACGCTTCTTGCTACGCCGGCGCCAGGATGCGGACTCGTCGTTGTGTTCGTCATCGGCTGTGCGCGCCACTACCGACTCCCTTTCGTCTGCCACGCCGAACAGGTTATCCCGCAGTCGGGTTCGCCGTCGCTCCGGTGCACCCCTAGGCGGCGTCGAACCTTCCACCAGGATTTTTCCGCGGTCGCCCCACAGCATCCCGCAATGAGAAGACCCCCGGGGAAACCGGGGGTCTCGACGTGAGCGGGCAGAGCCCTCGGGCTCAGCGCTTCTCCTTGATCTTGGCGGCCTTGCCGCGCAGATCGCGCAGGTAGTACAGCTTGGCCCGGCGGACGTCGCCGCGGGTCACCACATCGATGTGGTCGATGTTTGGGCTGTGCACCGGGAAGGTGCGCTCGACACCCACACCGAAGGAAACCTTGCGCACGGTGAAGGTCTCGCGGATGCCGCCGCCCTGGCGGCGGATCACCGCACCCTTGAAGACCTGGATACGCTCTTTGTTACCTTCGATAACCTTCACGTGCACGTTCACCGTGTCACCGGGCCGGAACTCGGGGATGTCGGTGCGCAGCGACTTTTCGTCGACGAAGTCGAGGGTGTTCATTTCCGTCCTTTGGAAGTTCGCGTGAACAGAGGAACCTGGCGGCAATCGCTCGGCCGGTTCGTGCTCCGGATTGTGGGCGGTGCACCTGAACCCGATCAGGCCAGGGCAACCCGAACATTGTGCCAGATCAGGCCGATAATCTAAAAATCGGCCCCGGCGCGGAGTCCGGTCCGGTGCGCGGATGGGCGGGCGGGGCCGGCAGTACGGTGCGCTCGAGTTCGGCTTCGGCGGCCCGGCGCACGTGGGCGACATCCGGCTTTCCGGCGACCAGATCCTGGACGAAGATCTTCACCCGGATCGCCGGGCGCCGATAGCGCCGCTCGCGCACAATCGCACGAGACATCAGGCGGTGCCGCTCGCTGTACCGCCACCGGGCCCAGGGCGCTGCGGGTCGGCTCAGCCGCAGCGCCCCGATCACCAGCAGCGGCAGGAAGAACATCCCGAACAGACCGGTCCAGATCTTGCCCTTGGCGATCACGATCGCCGCGAGCACCAGATTCACCGCCGCGAAGCCCCCGAGGAGTCCGAGCCCCGGTGCGCCGTCGTGCCGGATACCGCCGATATCCAGCAACCACAGCGGATGGAATCCGAGCAGGAGCAGACCGGTGACCGCCAGCGCCACGAACACCGCGTCGACGGAGGTGCGGCCCTGCTCCTCCCAGTACACATCACGCAGGTAGTAGATCAGCGCGAACTCGTCCAGAACCAGGGCCGCGCCGACGCCGAAGACCGATGCCAGCGCCGCGATGGTGCCGATACCGCTGCGGTAGCCGGCGACCATCCCCAGTCCCGCGATCAGCACCATGACCACCCCGAACACCATGTGGTGAATGTGCACATCGCCCGCGCGCAGGTTGCCGGGCCACCAGCGCACCCGCTTGCGGATCATCCGCACGCTGAACCGGATCAGCAGGAAACCTACGATGAAGCCGAGCAGGAAGCACAGTAGCGGCAGCCGTCCCTGCGCGAGGATCGCCTCGTCGAGCCACCGTCGCACACCCACCACCCCCTCGCTTCGAAGGCCGGCCGGGGTCCTGCCCCACGCGACCGGTCACCGGACCGGCCCGCAGCTCCATTGTCCCGTACCGGACGGTGGAGTCCAGTACGAAACGCGCACGGGCCCGGACGGCGACCGCAGTCAGCGGCCGAATCCCGCCCGCCGCAACGCATCCGCCATCGCACCGGAGGGTTCCGGGGCGCCGCGCCGCGGTTGGTTGCGTACCTGGCCACGGCTTTGATTGCCCCGTTGCTGGTTACCACTTTCCTGATTGCCTCGGCCGTGATTACCTCGGCCCGGATTGCCACGCCCCCGCGCTCCCTGTCCCGGCGAGCCCTGCCCGCCGCGAGGACCGCCCTGCTGACGCGCACCGCCACGCTGACCGCCGCTGCCCTTCTCGGCCTTACCCGCGCCGGGCTCGTCGTCCAGGCGCAGGCTCAGACCGATGCGCTGACGAGCGACATCGACCTCTAGCACCTTCACCTTCACCACGTCACCGGACTTCACGATCTCGCGCGGATCGTGGACGAACGAATGTGACATTGCCGAGACGTGGACCAAACCGTCCTGGTGGACACCGACATCGACGAAGGCGCCGAATGCCGCCACATTCGTGACCGCCCCTTCGAGCACCATGCCGGGCTTCAGATCGGCCACCTTCTCCACGCCGGCGGCGAATTCCGCGGTCTTGAACTCCGGACGCGGGTCGCGGCCCGGCTTGTCGAGTTCGGAGATGATGTCGGTGATGGTCGGAACGCCGAAGGTCTCGTCGGTGAAGTCCTGCGGCCGCAATTCGCGCAGAGTCGACGTATCGCCGATCAACCCGGACATCTCGCGACCGGTGGCCGCCAGGATCCGCCGGACCACGGGGTAGGCCTCGGGGTGAACCGCGGACGTATCCAGCGGATCGTCGCCACCGCGGATCCGCAGGAAGCCGGCGCACTGCTCGAATGCCTTGGGGCCCAGGCGCGGAACCTTCAGCAGCTCCGCTCGGCTGCGGAAGGGGCCATTCTGATCACGGTGGGCGACAATGGATTCCGCGACCGAGGAGGCGACACCGGAGACACGGGCCAGCAGTGGCACCGATGCGGTGTTCACATCCACCCCGACCGCGTTCACCGCGTCCTCGACCACCGCGCCGAGCGATCGGGCCAGCAGGGTCTCGGACACGTCGTGCTGATACTGCCCGACCCCGATCGATTTCGGCTCGATCTTCACCAGTTCGGCCAGCGGATCCTGCAGCCGCCGCGCGATGGATACCGCTCCGCGCAGCGAGACATCGAGGTCGGGAAGTTCCTGCGAGCCATAGGCCGACGCCGAATAGACCGACGCACCCGCCTCCGATACCACGACCTTGGTCGGTTTGCGCGCACCGGGCGTCGCGCCGATGCGCGAGATCAGTTCGGTGGCCAGGGCATCGGTTTCCCGGGAGGCGGTGCCGTTTCCGATCGCGATGAGCTCCACGTCGAACCGCGCGACCAGCGCACCGAGCACCGCCAGCGACTTCTCGGTCTGCCCCTGCGGTTTGTGCGGGTAGATGGTCTCGGTAGCGACCACCTTGCCGGTGGCATCGACAACGGCGACCTTGACACCGGTGCGGTAGCCCGGATCCAGGCCCATGGTGGCGCGAGTGCCGGCCGGGGCGGCCAGCAGCAGATCGCGAAGGTTGGCGGCGAAGATGTCGACGGCGTCCTTCTCGGCGGATTGCCGCAACCGCATCCTGATGTCGATACCGAGGCTGATCTGCAGTTTGGTGCGCCACGTCCAGCGCACGGTATCCAGCAGCCAGGTATCGGCCGCGCGCCCGGAATCGGTGATGTCGAAGGTGCGGGCGATCCGGCCCTCGTAGACGCTGCGCTCGCCCGGCTCGAGCTCCTCGGGGTCGGCGTCGAGCGAGAGGCTGAGCACCTCCTCCTTCTCCCCGCGCAGCAGGGCGAGAATGCGATGGGAGGGCAGGGTGGTGAACGGTTCGCTGAAGTCGAAGTAGTCGGCGAATTTCGCGCCGGACTCCTCCTTGCCGGCCCGGACCTTCGCGCTGAGCCGGCCGCGCTCCCACATCAATTCACGTAGTTCACCGACCAGATCGGCATCCTCTGCGAAGCGCTCGACCAGGATGGCTCGTGCACCGTCGAGCTGTTCGGCGCTGTACGCGGCGGGATCGGTGCTCCGGTCGCCGATCAGCGCGTCCGCGACCGGCTCATGCCCGGCCTCGCGAGCGATCTGGGCCTTCGTGCGGCGTTTGGGCTTGTAGGGCAGGTAGATGTCCTCGAGCCGGGCCTTGGTCTCGGCGAGCATGATCTGCCGCTCCAGCGCGGCATCCAGTTTGCCCTGACCGCGAACCGATTCCAGGATCGAGGTGCGACGCTCGTCGAGTTCGCGCAAATAATGCAGCCGCTCCTCCAGCTGCCGCAGCTGTGCGTCGTCGAGACCGCCGGTGACCTCCTTGCGGTAGCGGGCGACGAACGGCACCGTCGACCCGCCGTCGAGCAACTCGACCGCGGCGCGGACCTGCTCCTCGCGCACGGACAGCTCATCGGCGATACGGCGGCCGACACTTTCGAGCCGGACCACCCCGGTGGGCGCCGCTACCGGATCGGCGGATGGCGTGGCGCCGACGGACTGCGCGGTGTCTGCGGGGTCTGCGGGCACTGCGGTGTCGGCGGGCACTTCGGTGCTGACGGATTCGGAGGCTGTCGTCACGGTCGCTGACACTACCGTCGGCGGCCGACACCGGACCACGTGGAGCGGGGCGAGTTCGGCAAACGCACCCGGCGCCGGCCGCCTGCGCACCGCCGGGATCGCGAAAATGCCTGGCCACAGCAAATTCCGACACGGTTGCCGGAGAAATCGGCGCACACCGCCCACTTCGCATACGCACCCTTTCCGGGTCCCGCACCGGCCGGATTATCAGTCGCCGGCCAGCAGATCGGGCCGGCGTTCGCGGGTCCGGCGCACCGATTCCTCTCGGCGCCACGCCGCTATGCGGGCATGATTGCCCGACAGCAGAATCTCGGGCACATCGAGCCCGCGCCAGCTCACCGGCCGGGTGTAACTCGGGCCTTCGAGCAGTCCGTCGGAGAACGAATCCTGTTGGTGCGACTGCTGATTACCCAGCACACCCGGAATCAGCCGGACCACCGCCTCGGCCATGACCAGTACCGCGGCCTCCCCGCCGATCAGCACGTAATCGCCGATGCTGACCTCTTCCACCCGAACCCGGCGGGCGGCGTCATCGAAGACCCGCTGATCGATCCCCTCATACCGGCCGCAGGCGAACACCAGATGTGATTCGCGGGCCCAGCGCTGAGCGGTGGCCTGGGTGAACGGAACTCCGGCCGGGGTCGGGACCACCAGCAGCGCCTCATCCGGGCACACCTCGTCGAGCGCCTGCCCCCAGACGGCCGGCTTCATCACCATGCCGGGGCCGCCGCCGTACGGCGCGTCGTCGACGGACTGGTGGACATCGCTGGTCCAGCGCCGCAGGTTGTGCACCCCCACCTCGACGATGCCGTTGTCGATCGCCTTGCCCAACAGGGCCGTTCGCAGCGGTTCGAGATATTCGGGGAAGATGGTGACCACGTCGAGGCGCAGCGAGGCGGTGCCGTCGTCTTCCGCAGCGGACATCTCAACTCCTCGCTCACGGCACCTCGACTCACCGCGCCGATGAATCGTGCGGCCTTATGAATCCTCGGGGTCCAGTAGACCGTCGGGCGGGTCGATCACGATCAACCCCTCGGCCACCGACACCGTCGGAACGATCGCGGCCACGAACGGAACCAGGATCTCCCGCCCGTCGGACGCGGCCCGGATGGACAGCAGTTCACCTGCGGCCGAATGCAATACCTCGGTCACGGCGCCGACCTCGGTGCCGTCGGTCAGCCGCACCCGCAGACCCTCGAGTTCGTGATCGTAGAACTCGTCGGGATCGGCCGAAGCCGGCAGATCCTCGGAATCGATGAGAAATATGATGCCGCGCAAGGCATCCGCCGCATCGCGGTCGGCAATGCCATCGAGGCGGACCAGAAGCCGGCCCGAGTGTTCCCGGGCCGACTCCACCGTGTATTCGGTGCTCGTCTCACTTTTGGGCGCTCGCCCGCGTAAACGGGATCCGGGTGCGAACCGGAGGTCGGGTTCGTCGGTACGCACCTCGACCACCAGTTCGCCGCGCACGCCATGAGATTT
>JAFMQT010000221.1 GCA_017354515.1 Nocardia sp.
CATCACGCTGACCGATGAGCGCGTCAGCGAGGCCGAGGTCACCGATGAGGTCGTGAGCCAGGACGCCGAGGCGCCCAAACATGATGAGGGCGAGGCCCCGGTGTCCGAGCCGAAGGTCAAGACCCGCACCTATCACTATCCGGGCGGGCTGGAGGATTTCGTCAAGCACATCAACCGGACCAAGCAGGCGATCCACAACTCGGTGGTGGCGTTCACGAGTAAGGGCACCGGTCACGAACTTGAGATCGCGATGCAGTGGAATTCGGGCTACTCCGAATCGGTCCACACTTTCGCCAACACCATCAACACCCATGAGGGCGGAACCCATGAGGAGGGCTTCCGCGCCGCACTGACCACGGTGGTGAACAGGTACGCCAAGGACAAGAAGCTCCTGAAGGAGAAGGACGGCAACCTCACCGGCGACGATATCCGCGAGGGGCTGGCCGCCATCGTGAGCGTCAAGGTATCCGAGCCGCAGTTCGAGGGCCAGACCAAGACCAAACTGGGCAATACCGAAGTCAAGTCCTTCGTCCAGCGCACCTGTAACGAACATCTGGCGCACTGGTTCGAGGCCAACCCGGCCGATGCCAAGACCATCGTGCAGAAGGCGGTGTCCTCGGCGCAGGCGCGGGTGGCCGCGCGCAAGGCGCGCGAGTTGGTACGGCGCAAGAGCGCGACCGATATCGGCGGTCTTCCGGGCAAGCTGTCGGACTGCCGGTCCAAGGATCCGAGCAAGTCGGAGATCTACATCGTCGAGGGTGACTCCGCAGGCGGTTCGGCCAAATCCGGCCGCGACTCGATGTATCAGGCGATCCTGCCGCTACGCGGAAAGATCATCAATGTCGAGAAGGCACGAATCGACAAGGTCCTCAAGAACAACGAGGTCCAGTCGATCATCACCGCCTTCGGCACCGGAATCCACGACGAGTTCGATCTGTCCAAGCTGCGCTATCACAAGATCGTGCTGATGGCCGACGCCGATGTGGACGGTCAGCACATCTCCACCCTGCTGCTGACTTTGCTGTTCCGGTTCATGCGCCCATTGGTCGAGCACGGTCACGTGTATTTGGCCCAGCCGCCGCTGTACAAGCTGAAGTGGCAGCGCACCGATCCGGAGTTCGCCTACTCCGACCGTGAGCGCGACGGTCTGCTGGAGGCGGGGCTGGCCGCCGGTAAGAAGATCAACAAGGATGACGGCGTCCAGCGGTACAAGGGTCTGGGCGAGATGAATGCCAAAGAACTGTGGGAGACCACCATGGATCCCACGGTCCGAGTGCTTCGTCAGGTGACGCTCGATGATGCCGCCGCGGCGGATGAGCTGTTCTCCGTCCTGATGGGTGAGGACGTGGAGGCGCGTCGCAGTTTCATCACCCGTAATGCCAAGGATGTTCGTTTCCTCGATGTGTAACCGGTGCGGCGCGGCTTGCTGCGCGCCCGATACCCACCGCGTGCACAGCCGCGCGGAATCCGTGCCTGCTAAGGAGTTTTCATGACCGAGACCACCCTGCCACCCGACGGTGGTGCGGGCGACCGGATCGAACCGGTCGACATCCAGAACGAAATGCAGAGCAGCTATATCGATTACGCGATGAGCGTGATCGTGGGCCGCGCACTTCCGGATGTCCGCGACGGCCTCAAACCGGTGCACCGGCGCGTGCTGTATGCGATGTACGACAACGGATATCGGCCCGACCGCGGGTATGTGAAGTCCGCCCGCCCGGTGGCCGAGACCATGGGCAACTATCACCCGCACGGTGACGCCTCGATCTACGACACCCTGGTGCGGATGGCGCAGCCGTGGTCGCTGCGGTATCCGCTGGTCGACGGTCAGGGCAACTTCGGTTCGCGCGGTAATGACGGCGCGGCCGCCATGCGTTACACAGAATGCCGGCTCACCCCGCTGGCGATGGAGTTGCTGCGCGAAATCGACCACGAGACAGTCGATTTCACCGCCAACTACGACGGCCGTTCGATGGAACCGGTGGTGCTGCCGAGCCGGGTTCCGAACCTGTTGATGAACGGCTCGAACGGTATCGCGGTCGGGATGGCGACCAATATCCCGCCGCACAACCTGCGCGAACTCGCCGAGGCGATCTACTGGGCGCTGGACAACCACGAGGCCGATGAGGAAGCCACCCTCGCCGCGTGTATCGAACGCGTCAAGGGACCGGATTTCCCGACGTCGGGGCTGATTGTCGGGACCCAGGGCATTCACGACGCGTACACCACCGGACGCGGATCCATTCGGATGCGCGGTGTGGTGGAGATCGAGGAAGGCAGCCGGGGCCAGACCCAGATCGTCATCACCGAACTGCCGTATCAGGTCAATACCGACAACTTCATCAATTCGATCGCCGAGCAGGTCAAGGACAGCAAGATCGCGGGTATCGCCGATATCCACGACGAGTCCTCCGATCGCGCGGGTATGCGGATCGTCGTCACGGTCAAGCGCGATGCCGTGGCCAAGGTGGTGCTGAACAACCTCTACAAGCACACCCAGCTGCAGACCAGTTTCGGCGCCAATATGTTGTCAATCGTCGACGGTGTGCCGCGCACGCTGCGGCTGGATCAGATGATCCGGCTCTACGTGGAACATCAGTTGGATGTCATCATCCGGCGCACCCGCTATCTGCTACGCAAGGCCGAGGAGCGCGCGCATATCCTGCGCGGTCTGGTCAAGGCGCTGGATGCGCTCGACGAGGTCATCGCCCTGATTCGACGTTCGGCCGATACCGAGACCGCCCGCACCGGCCTGATGAATCTGCTGGAGATCGACGAAATCCAGGCCACCGCGATCCTCGATATGCAGCTGCGGCGGCTGTCGGCGCTGGAGCGGCAGAAGATCGTCGACGATCTGGCCAAGATCGAGGCCGAAATCGCCGATTTGAAGGACATTCTGGCCAAACCGGAACGACAGCGCGCGATCGTGCGCGACGAGCTGGGGCAGATCGTCGACAAATACGGTGACGACCGGCGGACCAGGATCATCTCGGCCGACGGTGATGTCGCTGACGAGGATCTGATCGCCCGCGAGGACGTGGTGGTCACCATTACCGCGACCGGCTACGCCAAACGCACCAGGACCGATCTGTACCGCAGCCAGAAGCGCGGCGGCAAGGGAGTGCAGGGCGCCGGCCTCAAGCAGGACGACCTGGTCAAGCACTTTTTCGTCACCTCGACCCACGACTGGTTGCTGTTCTTCACCAATCTGGGCCGGGTGTATCGGGCCAAAGCGTACGAGCTGCCGGAGGCCAATCGCACCGCCCGCGGGCAGCATGTGGCGAATCTGCTGGCGTTCCAGCCGGAGGAGAAGATCGCCCAGGTCATCCGGATCCAGTCCTATGAGGACGCGCCCTACCTGGTGCTCGCGACCCGGAACGGCCTGGTCAAGAAGTCGCGGCTGACCGATTTCGACTCCAATCGGTCCGGTGGCATCGTCGCGGTGAATCTGCGCGGCACCGACGAATTGGTCGGCGCGGCACTGTGCTCGGCCGATGACGATCTACTGCTGGTGTCCGGTAAGGGGCAGTCGATCCGGTTCGCGGCCAATGACGAGATCCTGCGGCCGATGGGCCGGGCGACTTCGGGTGTGCAGGGTATGCGGTTCAATACCGATGACGAACTGCTGTCGCTCAATGTCGTTCGCGAGGGTACGTATCTGCTGGTCGCCACCGCGGGCGGTTATTCCAAGCGCACCGCCATCGAGGAGTACACCGCCCAGGGCCGCGGCGGTAAAGGTGTGTTGACTATTCAATACGACCCCAAACGTGGCACCCTGGTCGGAGCGCTGATCGTCGACGACGACGACGAGCTCTACGCCATCACATCCAGCGGTGGTGTCATCAGAACGGCGGCGAAGCAGGTTCGCAAGGCGGGCCGGCAGACCAAGGGGGTGCGATTGATGAATCTGGGTGAGGGCGATACCTTACTCGCGATTGCACGGAATGCCGATGAGCCCGACCAGATTTCCAGTGACGAACAGTCGTAGGGCGCGGAGTAGCGTTAGGTTCTGAAGCGGTATATCTCCACGAAGAAGCGGCGCCAAGACGGATCGAAGGATTCAGCATTGACCACTCCGAATCAGCCGAAAGACGAGCAGCAGCACGCCAACGGCTCGGGAAGTTCACCGGTGCAAACCGAGTCGAAGGACGAAACGGTGCAGGCCACCGGCTCGGCACCGGACGCCTCGGCCGAGGGCGAGGACCGTGGTGGTTCCCGCTTCGAGGAGGGCTGGTCGCAGCTGCCGCAGCGGGAACCACAGTCGAATCTGAATCAGCCGGGCCAGGCTCCGGTCAAGGGCCGTTCGTCCTCCGCCGGCCTCGGTCAGGGTGGCGCCGGCAATGCGCGCACCACCACCGACCTGGCCGCGAAGGCGGCGCGCAAGGAAGCGGCGATGGTGAAGTCGGTCGGTATCGACGGGCCCACCCGCAGCATCTCGCGGCCGGAGCTGGTCAAGGATCTGCCGGATCTGTCGGAGCTGAGTCATCCGCTGCCGCAGACCGATAACCGCACTGCCCGGTCGGCGCCGCTGGCTTCGCAGGTCACGCCACCGGGGGCCTCGCCGGCGGCGCGTGAGGCCGTCAAGAAGGCGGTGACCACCGGTGAACCGTTGCGGGCCACCGTGCAGGTTCGGCATATCGATCCGTGGTCCACGCTGAAGATTTCGCTGGTGATCAGTGTCGCCATGTTCTTCGTATGGATGCTGGCGGTCGGATTCCTCTACATCGTGCTGTCGGGTATGGGCGTATGGGATCGGCTGAACAGCACGTTCACCGATATGGTCTCCGATAACAACAGCTCGAGCGGCGCCTTGATCGATGCCGGCTCGGTATTCGGATATGCCGCCGTGATCGGACTCATCAATGTGGTCTTGTTCACTGCGCTGGCCACCATCGGCGTCTTCATCTACAACCAGTGCACCGATCTGGTGGGCGGGGTGCAGGTCACTCTGGCCGATCCGGACTGATTCACATCTCGCGAACGCGGCCGCCGGGAATCTGTCCGGATGGCCGCGTTCGCATTTATCAGTGTCATGACCAGGCGTTTTGGAGAGCTTTCGGAGGGTTGTGTACTCTCTACCGAGTCGAGTTCAGACAGAGTTTCACACGGGCCTATAGCTCAGGCGGTTAGAGCGCTTCGCTGATAACGAAGAGGTCGGAGGTTCAAGTCCTCCTAGGCCCACCCTTCCTGTTCCCGGTCACTTTCGAGTGGCCGACGGGGCCTTAGCTCAATTGGCAGAGCACTGCCTTTGCAAGGCAGGGGTTAGGGGTTCGATTCCCCTAGGCTCCACTTCGAAGTCGTTGTCCGACAGTATGTCTCATAATCTTTCGCGGCCTGGGGCTGATTTTTCGCGACCTGGGGTGAGGTTACTCAGCCAGCAGCAGGTAGTGCAGTCGCAATGCGGTAGCGCCGTACAGCTTCAGCGTGTGGTCCGTGCGCAGCACCTGTTCGCTACCGTCGGCATACACATGGAATTCTTCGTGCACGGGTATTCGTGCGGCCCATACTCGCTCGGAGTCCGCGACGGTGATGTAGGCGCCGTCCCCACCGAAAGGGCCCGGTGGGGACAGCAATCGCAATGATCCGTCCGGACCGTGTGCCGGCAGGAGGAATACCTGCACGTTGCCCATCGGCAGCGGAAAGGACACGTGCACTCGCGGCTGCGACGATCCGGGCAGCAGGGTAGTTCGATAGAACCCGCTGTAGATGTACTCACCGGTCAGGCGGGAGGTGCGCAGCCACGCCGACCCCTGATGCGCGCCGTCGCGGTCGACAACCGTTTCGACTCGACTATCGATGCCGCGTGCGGTGTCGAGCGGTCGCACCGGCAGTGCCAGTTGGCCCACGCGCCGCCCGAACAGTCGGGTGACCAGCCAACCGCCGGGTGCGAAGATCGGAGTCCATTGCACCCACGCTTCCATCCGCCAGCGCGCTGTGTGCTGATAGAAGTCCCGCACTCCCGCATTCAGCCGGTCCGGATCGAATCGCGGACCGGCGAGGGCACTCGGGTCGGGAAGCAGCCCGGCATCGGGACCGGAAAGGACCCGTCCGCCGCCGCGATCGGCCTCCGCGCCCAGCCAGCGGTCGCCCACCGCGGCATTCGGGTCGACGATCATCGGAGCCCGCAGCCAAGCGTCGGCGTCGTCGAGGTCCACCACCCGACCGGACCGTCGCCACCACCATCGCGTGGCGCGATCAACGTTCGCCCACCACCGGTCACTCATGGTCACCATTATCAATGTCGAATGGGCCGCGACCGCACCGCCGCACCGGGCCTCGATGCGGCTGATCGCCGCTTTCGCCGAATCCGGCTTCGCGCAGTAGGCTCGGTGCCATGAGAATTCTTCTGACCATCGGTGCTGTGGCCGCAATTGTCTTCGCGGTCAGCAAGTTTCGTAAGCGTGGCGATGCCGATCTGTGGCACGAGGTCACCGCGCGCTGATGCGACTTTCCGTTGTTGGTATCACCGCGGATATCCCTCTCATCATTCGCCGGTCCGGTTATCGCCGATCGGCGGCCGGGCCAGCAATTCGATAACCGCCTGAACCTCTTTGGGATTCGGGGTCGGCAGATTATCGCGGCCATGGATCAGGCCGATCCCCAGATAGACCATCGCACCCGCGCGTACCCGCGCCTGATCCGGATCGAATCCGAGATCCAGCATGGTGGTTTGGACCGCCTGGAAAATCCGCTGGTCCAGTACACGGACGGCCTTCGCGACGGTTTCGTCGGTGCGTGACCATTCCCGGACCGACGCTTCCACCATCCAATGCTGCGGGTCGACCAGCATCGCGGCCATCTGTTCGATGCGGGTTTCGACCGGCACCGAATCCAGTGCGCTCAGCGCCCGCACCGCTTCGGCCTGCGTATCGCCCCAGCGATCGGCCATGGCGGCCATGAACTGCTCGAGGTCGTCGAAATGCCAGTAGAAGCTGCCCTTGGTGACGCCTAATTCTTGGCACAGGCGTGGTATGCGGATCGCCGTGACACCTTCGCGGGCCAACAGTGCCAAACCGCCTTCGACCCAATCCTCGTAGGACAGGCGGGTGGTCCGGCGTCGGGTGCTGCGGTGCTGGGATTCGGCTTTCTTGGACAGGGCTGCTCGTTTCCGCTCTGGTTTCGTCAGGGGCGGCGATGGTGCGGCGCCGGGATCGTCGATGCTCACTGATTCGCCAACTTCCCCGGGGTGCATGACCCGATCGTAGGGGAGGGTGGTTACGTGACCTCCCAGGAATGGACCATACTAGGTAGTACCGCAAACTATACCCAATAGTATGGTCAGCTGAGCGATGGCCGATCGTGCCATGCCGAAAGGGTGGATGGATGTATCCAACGACGCAGGACTCGACGACATCGGGT